>CAUOWW010000005.1:0-48954 GCA_963508345.1 uncultured bacterium | reverse complement strand
CTTCATCAGAAGCTTCATCAAACTTGCAACGTTTTGACGGTATCCGTTACGGCTATCGCGCAGAAGATGCAACCAACCTTGATGAAATCTATGTAAACAGCCGTAGCCAAGGTTTTGGTGAAGAAGTGAAACGTCGTATCATGCTGGGTACTTTCAGCCTTTCATCAGGTTACTACGATGCTTACTACAAGAAGGCTGGTCAGGTCCGTACCCTCATCATCCAAGATTTCGAAAAAGTCTTCGCGGATTACGACTTGATTTTGGGACCAACTGCTCCAAGCGTTGCTTATGACTTGGACTCACTCAACCATGACCCAGTTGCCATGTACTTGGCTGACCTTTTGACCATCCCAGTCAACTTAGCTGGTCTACCAGGAATTTCGATTCCTGCTGGATTCTCTCAAGGTCTACCTGTCGGACTCCAATTGATTGGTCCTAAGTACTCTGAGGAAACCATTTACCAAGCTGCCGCTGCTTTTGAGGCGACAACAGACTACCACAAACAACAACCCGTGATTTTTGGAGGTGACAACTAATGAACTTTGAAACAGTCATTGGACTTGAAGTCCACGTAGAGCTCAACACCAATTCAAAAATCTTCTCACCTACTTCTGCCCACTTCGGAAATGACCAGAATGCCAACACTAACGTGATTGACTGGTCTTTCCCAGGCGTACTGCCAGTTCTCAATAAAGGTGTTGTCGATGCCGGTATCAAGGCTGCTCTTGCCCTCAACATGGACATCCACAAAAAGATGCACTTCGACCGCAAGAACTACTTCTACCCTGATAATCCAAAAGCCTACCAAATTTCTCAATTTGATGAGCCAATCGGTTATAACGGCTGGATTGAAGTCGAACTAGAAGACGGTACGAGCAAGAAAATCGGTATCGAACGCGCCCACCTAGAGGAAGACGCTGGTAAAAACACCCACGGTACAGATGGCTACTCTTATGTTGACCTCAACCGCCAAGGGGTGCCATTGATTGAGATTGTATCTGAAGCTGACATGCGTTCTCCTGAAGAAGCCTACGCTTATCTGACTGCCCTCAAGGAAGTCATCCAGTACGCTGGCATTTCTGACGTTAAGATGGAAGAAGGTTCTATGCGTGTGGATGCCAATATCTCTCTTCGTCCGTATGGTCAAGAGAAATTCGGTACCAAGACAGAGTTGAAAAACCTCAACTCCTTCTCAAACGTCCGCAAGGGTCTCGAATACGAAGTCCAACGTCAAGCTGAAATCCTACGCTCAGGTGGTCAAATTCGCCAAGAAACACGCCGTTACGATGAAGCTAACAAGGCAACCATCCTCATGCGTGTCAAGGAAGGTGCTGCAGACTACCGCTACTTCCCAGAGCCAGACCTACCTCTCTTTGAAATTTCTGACGAGTGGATCGAGGAAATGCGTACAGAGTTGCCAGAGTTTCCAAAAGAACGCCGTGCGCGCTATGTATCTGATCTTGGCTTGTCAGACTACGATGCTAACCAGTTGACTGCAAACAAAGTCACTTCTGACTTCTTTGAAAAAGCTGTCGCCCTAGGTGGTGATGCTAAACAAGTCTCTAACTGGCTCCAAGGTGAAGTCGCTCAATTCTTGAACGCAGAAGGTAAGACACTGGAACAAATCAAATTGACACCAGAAAACTTGGTAGAAATGATTGCCATCATCGAAGACGGCACGATCTCTTCTAAGATTGCCAAGAAAGTCTTTGTCCACCTAGCTAAAAATGGCGGTGGCGCGCGTGAATACGTTGAAAAAGCAGGTATGGTCCAAATCTCAGATCCAGCTGTCTTGATTCCAATTATCCACCAAGTCTTTGCCGATAACGAAGCTGCTGTTGCCGACTTCAAGTCAGGCAAACGTAACGCAGACAAGGCCTTCACAGGATTCCTTATGAAAGCAACCAAAGGCCAAGCCAACCCACAAGTGGCCCTTAAACTCCTTGCCCAGGAATTAGCGAAGTTGAAAGAAGATTAACACGTAAAAGAAACCAGCCCTGAGGTTGGTTTTTTTCGCTCCTACCATCTCCCAATAACTATTTTGGCTTTATTTCCAGAAGATTTTATGTTAAAATGAAGAGTAATAATATTTATTAAAGAGGTAAAAACATGATTGAAGCAAGCAAATTGAAAGCTGGTATGACATTTGAAACTGCAGACGGAAAATTGATCCGCGTTTTGGAGGCTAGCCACCACAAACCAGGTAAAGGGAACACGATCATGCGTATGAAATTGCGTGATGTCCGTACTGGTTCTACATTTGACACAAGCTACCGTCCAGAAGAAAAATTCGAACAAGCTATTATCGAAACTGTTCCAGCTCAATACTTGTACAAAATGGATGAAACTGCCTACTTCATGAACACTGAAACTTACGACCAATACGAAATCCCAGTCGTAAATGTTGAAAATGAATTGCTTTACATCCTTGAAAACTCTGATGTGAAAATCCAATTCTACGGAACTGAAGTAATCGGTGTAACTGTACCAACTACTGTTGAATTGACAGTTGCTGAAACACAACCATCTATCAAAGGTGCTACTGTTACAGGTTCTGGTAAACCAGCAACTATGGAAACTGGACTTGTTGTCAACGTTCCTGACTTCATCGAAGCTGGACAAAAATTGATCATCAACACTGCAGAAGGAACTTACGTTTCTCGTGCCTAATCTCTAGAAAGAGGTCATTCTATGGGAATTGAAGAACAATTTGGCGAAATCGTTATCGCTCCACGTGTACTTGAAAAAATCATTGCCATCGCAACTGCTAAAGTTGAAGGTGTCCACTCATTTTCAAATAAATCCGTATCTGATACCCTATCAAAACTCTCTCTTGGTCGTGGTGTCTACTTAAAAGAAAGCAACGAAGAGCTAACTGCTGACATTTATCTCTATCTTGAGTACGGTGTGAAAGTACCAAAAGTTGCTCTTGCTATTCAAAAAGCAGTCAAAGATGCTGTCCGAGATATGGCTGATGTGGAACTTTCTGCTGTTAACATCCATGTTGCAGGAATCGTTCCAGATAAAACACCAAAACCTGAGTTGAAAGATCTATTTAACGAGGACTTCCTCAATGACTAGTCCATTATTAGAATCTAGACGCGAACTTCGTAAATGCGCTTTTCAAGCTCTTATGAGCCTTGAATTCGACACAGATATGGAAACAGCTTGTCGCTTTGCCTACACACATGACCGTGAAGATGCAGATGTGCAAATCCCTGCCTTTCTTCTGAACTTGGTTTCTGGCGTTCAAGCTCAAAAAGACGAGTTGGATAAACAAATCAACCAGCACCTCAAGTCAGGCTGGACAGTTGAACGATTGACCTTGATCGAAAAAAACTTACTACGCTTGGGTATCTTTGAAATCACATCATTTGATACACCTCAGCTGGTAGCAGTCAATGAAGCCATTGAACTCGCTAAGAATTTTTCAGATCAAAAATCAGCCCGCTTTATCAACGGACTGCTTAGTCAATTTGTAACAGAAGAAAATGAATAATCGAAAAGGTGTTTGGTCTTCCAAGCACCTTTTGACTTTCCCCTCTGCACAGAGTAATACTCAATGAAAATCAAAAAGCAAACTAGGAAGCTAGCCGCAAGCTGTACTTGAGTACGGTAAGGGGACGCTGACGTGGTTTGAAGAGATTTTCGAAGAGTATAAGAACCACATAAAAACTAGAACTGCCTGCCAGTTCTAGTTTTTATGTATTCTGAGGTATTAGTATTTTCTAAATCGTTGATAGCGTTCTTCCAACAACTCTGATAGCGGTTTTTGTGAAAGTCTAGCTAGCTCAGCTTGAAGTTCTTTCTTGACACTCTTAATCAGTTCTTTACTAGAAAGTCCTGCTTCAGAAATCACCTTATCCACCACGTCCATTTCTAACAGTTCATGCGAAGTGATTTTCATCAGTTCTGCCGCTTCCATGGCACGACTGCCGTCCTTCCATAGAATGGAAGCAAAGCCTTCTGGACTGAGAATGGCATAGATAGAATTTTCCAGCATCCAAACACGGTCCGCGACAGCTAGAGCCAGAGCTCCACCTGAACCACCTTCACCGATAATGATGGCGATAATCGGAACTTTTAGATCACTCATTTCCATGAGATTGCGAGCAATAGCTTCTCCCTGTCCACGTTCTTCCGCTCCGACACCAGGATAGGCTCCAGCAGTGTTGATAAATGTCACTACTGGACGGCCAAATTTTTCAGCCTGTTTCATCAACCGTAGAGCCTTGCGGTAGCCTTCTGGATGCGGTTGGCCAAAATTCCGTTTAAGGTTATCTTGTAGACTTTTGCCTTTTTGGATACCAACCACTGTTACAGCTTGGTCTCCAAGCCATCCGATACCACCAACAACTGCACCATCGTCACGAAAAGAACGGTCACCGTGTAATTGGATAAATTCATCAAAAATGCCTGTCGCAAAGTCCAAGGTTGTCAAGCGACTCTGCTCACGCGCTTCTCTGACTATTTTTGCAATATTCATCTAGGACCCCCTCCGTGCAATCTGACTAGACTAGCAATCGTATCTGGCAAGTCTCTTCTTTTGACAATAGCATCCACAAAACCATGTTCCAATAGGAATTCTGCCTTTTGGAACCCCTCAGGCAAGCTTTCACGAACCGTATTTTCAATCACACGACGCCCAGCAAAACCAACCAAACTTTGTGGTTCAGCTAGAATGATATCTCCTTCCATAGCGAAAGAAGCTGTTACACCACCTGTCGTTGGATCTGTCAAAATGGTCAAGTAAAATAGGCCTGCATTTGAATGACGTTTAACTGCTGCAGAGATCTTGGCCATCTGCATGAGACTCATGATTCCTTCCTGCATACGGGCTCCACCAGAGGCTGTGAAGAGAACAACTGGCAATTGTTCGACAGTCGCATACTCAAACAAACGAGTGATTTTTTCCCCTACAACTGTACCCATAGAAGCCATGATAAAGTTGGAATCCATAATCCCAAGAGCCACAGTCTGACCTTGAATAAGAGCAGTTCCTGTCACAACCGCTTCATCCAGACCTGTTTTTTCACGCATAGTTGCTAGTTTCTTTTGATAACCAGGGAAATGCAAGGGATCCTTGCTTTCAATCCCTGTAAACAATTCCTTAAAGGTTCCCATATCAATCGTCAAAGCCAAGCGTTCTTGGGCAGAAATACGAAATGTATAACTACAGTGCGGACAAATACGCTCACTTCCCAGATCCTTCTGATAGATGGTATGCTTACAGCCTGGACACTTAGAAAATAATTCATCTGGAACCTCTGGCTTGGCTTGAGGTTTTTCCCTAACCGAACGATTGGGATTGATTCGAATATACTTATCTTTTTTACTAAATAGAGCCATTGATTCCCCTTTTCGGTTTAAACTCTTAAAGTCATTTTATTCTTTTTCTTGATATTTAGGTAAGAAGGTTTCCATCAAGAAGGAAGTATCATAATCTCCAGCAATAACATTGCGATCTGAAATGAGGTCAAGCTGGAAATCTGCATTGGTCTGCACCCCTTCAATCTCTAGTTCATAGAGGGCACGTTGCATTTTCATCAAAGCATCAAAACGATTCTCCCCATGAACGATGACTTTAGCAATCATACTATCATAATAGGGGGGAATGGTATAGCCTGGATAAACTGCTGAATCCACGCGCAAACCAACTCCACCACTTGGAAGATAGAGATTGGTAATCTTACCTGGACTTGGAGCAAAGTTAAAGGCTGGATTTTCTGCATTGATACGACACTCGATGGCATGACCGCGTAGAACAATATCTTCTTGCTTAACAGACAGAGGTTGACCTGCTGCAATGCGAATTTGTTCCTTAACGATATCCACACCTGAAACAAATTCTGTTACTGGATGTTCTACTTGTACACGAGTATTCATCTCCATAAAATAGAATTTACCGCTAGCTTCATCAAGGAGAAACTCAATGGTCCCTGCATTCTCATAGCCAACAGACTCTGCCGCTCGAACAGCAGCAGCACCGATTTCATGACGCAGCGTTTTTCCGATTGCAATCGAAGGACTTTCTTCCAAAACCTTTTGGTTATTCCGTTGAAGAGAACAATCCCGTTCTCCCAAGTGAATCACATGTCCATGCTCATCTCCTAGGATTTGAACCTCGATGTGACGAGCTGGATAAATAACCCGTTCTATGTACATAGCCCCATTACCATAATTGGCCTTGGCTTCACTTGAAGCAGTTTCAAAGGCAGAAACGAGATCGTCTGGTTTTTCAACCTTACGAATCCCTTTACCACCTCCACCTGCTGAAGCCTTGAGCATCACAGGATAGCCAATTTTTTCAGCAACAATCAAAGCTTCTTCAGAATTATGCACTTCTCCATCTGAACCTGGTATAACAGGCACGCCTGCTTTGATCATCTGAGCGCGCGCATTGATCTTATCCCCCATCATATCCATAACATGGCCAGATGGACCGATAAACTTGATTCCCACCTCTTCACACATGGTAGCAAATTTGGAATTTTCACTGAGAAATCCAAAACCTGGGTGAATAGCTTCTGCCTCAGTCAAGACTGCAGCTGATAGAACCGCATTAATATTGAGATAAGACTCTGTTGGCTTACCAGGGCCGATACAAACTGCTTCATCTGCCAAAAGCGTATGAAGAGCTTCCTTATCAGCAGTTGAATAAACCGCCACCGTCGCAATGCCCAATTCACGCGCCGCACGGATAATACGAACCGCAATTTCACCACGATTGGCAATTAAAATTTTTCGAAACATGGAGAACCTCCTTAGTTCCCTATTGCAAAGGTAAGAGTACCACTAGCTGCAAGCTTGCCATCCACTTCAGCCTTTGCTTCAACCACGGCAATGCTACCGCGACGTTTTACAAACGTTGCCGTCATAACTAATTGGTCACCTGGTACAACTTGCTTCTTGAATTTAACCTTGTCCATACCAGCGTAAAAGACCAGTTTTCCTTTATTTTCAGGTTTTGACAACTCCAAGACACCAGCTGTTTGCGCCAATGCTTCCATGATAAGAACACCTGGCATAACTGGATATTGAGGGAAATGACCGTTAAAGAAGGGCTCATTGATGGTTACATTTTTGATGGCAACAATAGTGTCCTCGCTCACTTCCAAGACACGGTCTACTAGGAGCATAGGATAACGGTGGGGAAGGGCTTCTTTGATTCCTTGAATATCGATCATTTGATACGTACCAATCCTTTACCAAACTCAACCATTTCTTCGTTAGAAACGAGAATTTCCGTTACCACACCATCCTTAGGAGCTGGGATTTCATTCATGACTTTCATGGCTTCGATAATGACCAATGTTTGACCTTTTTTAACACTATCACCAACTGTGACGAAGGCAGGTTTATCTGGACCAGCAGCCAAGTAAGCCACCCCAACAAGTGGGCTCTCTACAACATCTCCCTCAGCAGCCACGCTTGCTTCAGCTGGCGTCGAAGTTTCTTCCACTACAGTCTCTGCTGGAGCAGATGTAGGAACTACTGGACTAGGTGTTGCTAGAACTGGTGCTGGAGCAACTTGAGGTGCAACTTCAGATACAAGTCTCGCTTCATTCTTGCTAAACTCCAACTCATCCGTCCCATTCTTATAAGAAAATTCTCTCAAACTTGACTGGTCAAATTGAGCCATCAAGTCTTTAATATCGTTTAAATTCATACTTACTTATTCTCCCAACGTTTGAAAGCAAGAACTGCATTGTGGCCACCAAAACCAAAGGTATTTGAAATAGCGTATGGAATTTCTTGCTCCAAGCCTTGTCCATAAACGACATTGGCTTCGATATAATCTGATACTTCACTTGTCCCAGCTGTCATTGGAACAAAGTTATGACGCATAGCCTCGATTGTTACGATAGCTTCTACTGCACCTGCAGCCCCCAGCAAATGTCCTGTGAAAGACTTGGTTGATGATACAGGTACTTCCTTACCAAGAACAGCTACGATCGCACCACTTTCTCCTTTTTCATTAGCAGGAGTTGACGTTCCGTGAGCATTGACATAGGCTACTTGCTCTGGGGAAATCTCAGCTTCTTCCAAGGCTAGTTTGATGGCCTTGATAGCTCCCTGACCTTCTGGATGAGGAGAAGTCATGTGGTAGGCATCACAGGTATGTCCATAACCAACCACTTCAGCGAGTATCGTTGCCCCACGTTTTTCTGCATGTTCAAGACTTTCAAGAACCAACATTCCTGAACCTTCTCCCATGACAAAACCATTGCGGTCCTTGTCAAATGGAATTGAAGCGCGACTTGGATCCTCTGTAGTTGAAAGAGCTGTTAGGGCTTGGAAACCTGCGATAGCAAAAGGTGTAATAGAAGCTTCTGAACCACCTACCAACATAACATCTTGGAAACCAAATTTAATTGAGCGGAAGGCATCCCCAATCGCATCATTTGATGAAGCGCAGGCAGTATTGATGGATTTACAAACACCGTTTGCTCCAAAACGCATAGCGACATTTCCTGAAGCCATATTTGGCAATGCTTTTGGAAGGGTCAATGGTTTCACACGTTTTGGTCCTTTGTCATTTAGGCGAATCACTTGATCTTCAATTTCTTTGATTCCACCAATACCTGAGGCAACGATAACACCAAAACGATCTTTATCAAGAGCCTCTACATCCAAATTGGCATGATTAACAGCTTCTTGGGCCGCATACAAGGCATATAAAGAATAGTTATCAAAACGATTGGTATCTTTCTTTACAAAGTATTTATCAAAAGGAAAATCTTGGATTTCTGCCGCATTATGCACATCAAAGTCACTATGATCAAATTTTGTAATTTGACCAATTCCGATTTTTCCAGTTGTCAAACTATTCCAAAATTCTTCTGGTGTATTTCCGATTGGAGATGTTACTCCATAACCTGTTACTACTACGCGATTTAGTTTCATCTTTTTCACCTCTAGCTTCTGCTACATACTTAAGCCACCATCAATGGCAACCACTTGACCAGTTAGATAATCTTGGCCTGCTAAAAATACTGTCAAATCTGCAACCTGCTCTGCCTGCCCAAATTCTTTCATAGGAATTTGCGCCAGCATAGCATCTTTTACCTTGTCTGATAGAACAGCTGTCATATCGGACTCAATCATTCCAGGTGCAATAGCATTAACTCTGATATTGCGATTGGCCACTTCACGCGCCACAGACTTGGTAAAACCAATCAAACCAGCCTTAGAAGCTGCATAGTTAGCTTGGCCAATATTTCCCATCAAACCAACAACACTAGACATATTAATGATAGCACCTTCTCTGGCTTTCATCATCGGTTTCAAGACTGATTGTGTCATGTTAAAGGCACCAGTCAAGTTAACCTTGAGCACTTTTTCAAAATCCGCTTCTGTCATCTTGAGCATCAGGGTATCTTGGGTAATCCCTGCATTGTTGACCAAAACATCTACTGAACCCAGCTCTGCAATAGCTTGCTCAACCATACGTTTAGCATCTGCAAAATCTGACACATCTCCTGAAATAGGAACCACCTTGACACCATAGTTTGAAAACTCGGCTAGCAATTCTTCTGAGATGACCCCACGGCTGTTTAATACAATATTAGCTCCTGCTTGAGCAAACTTGTGGGCGATGGCAAGACCGATTCCACGACTCGAACCTGTAATAAAGATATTTTTATTTTTTAGTTGCATTCTTTTCTCCTGTTTCCTCCTGTATTTATGGGAGAATGGATTACTCGTTTTCTAGCAAGGCTTCCAAACTCGCCTGATCTTCAACATTGGCTAGTTTAGCCGTCTTATCAATTTTTTTGACAAAGCCTGACAAGACTTTCCCCGGTCCAATCTCGATAAAGTTGGTTACGCCTGCTTCTTGCATAACTGCAATACTTTCATAGAAACGAACTGGTTCCTTGACCTGACGCGTCAAGAGTTGAGCAATGTCTTCTTTTTGCATAACTGCAGCTTCTGTATTGCCAACTAGGGGACAAGTGAAATCTGAAAAGTTTACCTGAGCTAGTGTTTCAGCCAGTTTCTGGCTAGCAGGCTCAAGGAGAGCGGTATGAAAAGGTCCTGAAACCTTGAGAGGAATCAAGCGTTTGGCACCTGCTTCTTGCAAGAGTTCAACAGCTCGGTCAACTGCAACCACTTCTCCACCAATCACGATTTGTGCAGGTGTGTTATAGTTGGCTGGAGTGACCACTCCAAGTTCAGAAGCTTTTCGACAGGCTTCCTCAATGACCTCTACTGGCGTATTGAGAACTGCGACCATCTTGCCAGATCCAGCAGGAGCTGCTTCTTCCATATAGGCTCCACGCTTGGCTACCAAGGCAACCGCATCTTCAAAATCCAAGGCTCCACTAGCCACCAAGGCAGAGTATTCTCCAAGGGATAAACCAGCAACCATATCAGGCTGATAGCCCTTTTCTTGCAATAAACGATAGATAGCAACTGAAGTTGCTAAAATAGCTGGTTGCGTATAGCGGGTCTGATTGAGTTTTTCTTCTTCCCTATCAATGAGATGACGCAAATCATAACCGAGTACCTGACTCGCTTGATCAATCGTCTCTCTGACAATCGGATACTGATCATAGAGATCCCGTCCCATACCTAGATACTGGGCACCTTGGCCAGCAAATAAAAAGGCTGTTTTAGTCATTTCTTACAACTCCTGCCCAACGAGAGGCTTCTTCTTGAATTTTCTTAGCTGCTCCGTAATACAAATCTTTTAGGATTTCTTCAACGGTTTCTTCTTTGGAAACAAGTCCTGCGATCTGACCTGCCATAACAGAGCCACCATCCACATCTCCGTGAACAACCGCTTTGGCTAGAGCACCTGCTCCCATTTGTTCAAAAATTTCCAAATCTGGATTGTCTTGTTTAAAGGCATCTTTTTCAGCTTGTTCAAAATCACGAGTCAACTGATTTTTAATCGCACGAACAGCATGTCCAAAGTGTTGAGCTGAAATCGTAGTATCAATATCTCTAGCTTTTAAAATTTTCGCCTTGTAATTTGGATGGGCATTAGACTCTTTTGCAACGACAAAACGAGTTCCAACCTGAATAGCCTCTGCACCTAGCATAAAGCCAGCCGCAGCACCTTCACCATCCGCAATCCCTCCTGCAGCAATAACAGGAATAGATACAGCTGCAGCTACCTGGCGCACCAAGGTCATGGTTGTTAATTTCCCAATATGTCCCCCAGCTTCCATTCCTTCTGCAATAACAGCGTCCGCACCGATTTTTTCCATGCGTTTAGCTAGGGCAACACTTGGCACAACAGGAATAACTGTTATACCAGCAGCATGAAAACGTTCCATGTATTTGCTTGGATTTCCTGCGCCTGTTGTAACTACCTTAACCCCTTCCTCGATAACGAGGTCTACAATATCTTCCACAAAGGGAGACAAAAGCATGATGTTGACACCGAAGGGTTTATCAGTCAATGATTTGATTTTATCAATATTTGCCTTGACAACTTCTTTAGGGGCATTTCCCCCACCGATAATCCCTAGTCCTCCAGCCTTAGAAACAGCTCCTGCCAAATCACCATCAGCAACCCAAGCCATTCCTCCTTGAAAGATAGGATAATCAATGTTCAATAATTCTGTAATACGCGTTTTCATAGTGCCTCCATCGTTTCTTGCTTACGTAATAGTTCGATATCGTCATAATTTGAAAATCAAACTATTGCCTAAACAAGAGGGAGCGGGTTTCCCTACTCCTTCTATCTATATTCTGTTTATTTTGTTTGCTCTTCAACGTAGGCAACCAAGTCACCAACTGTTTTCAAGTCATCTTCTGCTTCGATTTGGATATCAAAAGCATCTTCGATTTCTGAGATTACTTGGAACAAGTCCAATGAATCTGCGTCCAAGTCATCAAAAGTTGATTCAAGTGTTACTTCTGATGCGTCTTTTCCAAGTTCTTCAACGATAATTTCTTGTACTTTTTCAAATACTGCCATGATAGGACTCCTTTAAAATAAATAGTTTTTTATAACAATGTGTTCACCACATGATTACCTAAATTGTAAGAATGAGCGTGCCCCAGGTCAAGCCTCCACCGAAGCCTGATAGCAGAACAGTCTGACTACCATCTAAACGGATGAGGCCTTGTTCTACACACTCTGAAAGTAAAATCGGGATACTAGCTGCACTGGTATTACCATATTCCATCATATTGGCTGGAAGTTTGTCTCGGTCGACACCGATTTTCCTAGCCATCTTATCTAAAATACGGTCATTAGCCTGATGAAGTAGCAGATAATCCAAGTCTATCGCCTCTACAGGAGATTCTTCAATAGTCTGTTTGATAGACTTAGCTACATCTCGAATGGCAAAATCAAAGACTGCGCGTCCATCCATCTTCAAAAATGAATCTGCATTTTCTTGATTTGAAAATGGAGAATGTAGACCTGAATGTCCATAGGTCAGACACTCGCTGCGACTTCCATCACTATTGAGACTCTCAGCCAAGAAATGCTCTTGCTCGCTAGCTTCTAGCAAGACTCCACCAGCACCATCTCCAAACAAAACAGCTGTTGATCGGTCTGACCAATCGACTGCTTTAGAGAGGGTTTCACTACCAATCACCAAGCCTTTTTGAAAGCGACCAGAAGCGATAAACTTTTCAGCAGTTGAAAGAGCAAATACAAATCCACTACAAGCTGCTGTTAGGTCAAAAGCAAAGGCCTTATTAGCACCAATATTAGCTTGGATACGAGCAGCTGTAGAGGGCATCATCGAATCAGGAGTAATGGTAGCTAGAATGATAAAATCCAACTCCTCCCCTGTGATTTCAGCTTTTGCCATCAGTTTCTTAGCAACCTCTGTAGCCAAATCACTAGTAGATTCTGTTCTTGAGATATGCCTTTGTCGTATTCCCGTCCGACTTGAAATCCACTCATCATTGGTATCCATAATCTGAGCCAAATCATGATTTGTAACCACTTGCTCTGGCACATAATGAGCAACCTGGCTTATTTTTGCAAAAGCCATTATCTCAAATCCTCCAAAAATTGATAAAGATTGGTCAAACCTTTGCTCATAACCTCAATTTCTTGCTTACTCATACCATCAATGATTTTTTCAACCATGGCCTTGTGGAAGCGTTTATGTAGCCTATGAACCAAGCGACCTTTCTTTGTCAAATGCAGATGCACCACACGACGATCATGTTCTGAACGAATGCGTTCAATGTAACCCTTGCGTTCGAGATTATTCAAACTAGTCGTAACTGTCCCAAGAGTCACCATCAACTCTTTCGACACTTGACTTGGTGTCACGTCTGGGAATTTCCCAATCACATCAATCGTATGCATTTCTTTGATGGAGATATCCTTGAAACGACTACCTCTCAAGCTAACTTCCTCAATGACGAGGACATTGTTAAATATAGATGTTAAATATTCATTAATTCGTTGGTAGTCCAATCTTTCTTTCCCTCCTTCTCAAAAAACTTTTACAATCAAAACATTTGACAAAAGAATTATATCAAACTTCAAAGAATGGCGCAAGTATTTTTTTATTTTCCTGTAAATTTAGGTCTTCTTCTCTCCGAATGAGCCCGAACTCCCTCTTTGAAATCCTCTGTTTTGGCCAGTGATTCCTGTAGATGCAGTTCTAAAACAGCATAATCTTGCCAATCTTTAAATTGGCTCTCCCAAACCAACTTCTTGATGGCAGCATAGGAATTGCTTGAACCACGTCTTAATTTTTTAAGAAGCTGTTCTCTGGTTTTTTCTAACTTATCAGCTTCCGAAATACGGTAAACCACACCCCACTCTAAAGCTTTTTCTGCTGTCAAAGCCTCTCCTGTCATGGCTAGTTGAGCAGCACGCGTCACACCGATACTTCGGCTCAAGAGATAAATTCCTCCTGCATCTGGAGCCAAACCAACTCCAACAAAGGCTTGGATAAATTTAGCCTTATCGGTCGCTAAACAGAAATCTGCGGCAACAGCCATATTGGCTGCAGCACCTGCAACAGCCCCATCAACCTCCATCAAAACAGGCTTTGCAATTTGCTTGATTTTATAAGAAATAGCATTGACTAGTTCTGCGATTTTCGTTAATGATGGAATATCATCCTCATCCACTGCCCTCTTCATCTCTACTAAATCTCCCCCAACTGAAAAGACTTTGCCATTCGCATTGATCAAGATAAAATGCACAGCTGAATCCTCTTCCGCCAGAGTCAAAGCTTCTAAAATTTCCTCACACATGGGAATGTGGAAACCATTAGCGACATCAGGACGGTTTAAAGTAATAATTGCCAAATCCTCTTCTAGCTGATAAATAATATGTTCCATCTGAACTCCTTTTTATTTTTATAAGCAAGTTAAATCATTTTATTTTCAAAGTATATCTTTTTTACTCTAAAAAAGCAAGAATAAGAATGTAATAAGTGTCTCAGCCGATTTTAGATTCCTTATCTTTCCCTGTAAAATAGCTTATTTTCTTCATTGAAAAAAGGCTCTCTTTCTGCTATAATCGTATATTACCTTTTGCAACTTTCTTTTTACCAATTTATAGACCATAAACCCTTGATTTTATTGAGTTTTTAAAGAATTGCTAAAATAAACATATAGGCATAGATTGCCATTCATTCCCCCTAAAGTTCCTAAAAAATGGAACAAAAAAAAATAGACTTTTTCAAGTCTATCAAAATAATTTAATGAGTTCAGCAGGCAAGAAACTAGCACGGTCAAACGTGCTTTTTTTATTGCTGGTTGCTGATAGGTATATTATAACACGATAAAGACAATAGGGCAAAAAATCCTAATGATATACAATTACTTATATACTTCCAGCTCTCCGTTCTGGTGGATTCTCGCAAAGTTTAAGACGGCTATCTGTTTGTATCGGTGGTAGCTAGTGGGGCTAGTACCTGCCATCTCTACGCATTCACTCATTGTTTTCTTCCTCATGTAGCAATAATGGATAATAAAGTATTTTCTGGCTCGTTTGTTCTCTATACTGTTGATGTCGTGGGCGAATATCTCCAACCCCTCACGGATTGCCTTTTCATGCTCACTAGTCAAATTCCACTGATCAGGTAAGACAAGTTTCCAAGCCTCTTCATCTATTGTAACTTGGTTTTCACTTCCTGCCATCCTCTGGAATCTCAGAAAGTAAGTCATCCGCTCTCTGACGTTCATCATCGTTTTAAAGTTATCCAGCTCCATTAGTTCGCTCCTGTATTGTGGTGGTATATCCCAAACAATACAAGCCCCTACTGTGGTCTCTATGTAATTACAAGCCTCTTTCTCACTCTTAAAGGTCGTTACTACTTCTTTATTGCCTTTCCCATATTCTGGAACTCTTACTTCATATTCCCCATTCTCAAGAAAGGTCAGCCATACAATCGGTGTTATATCTTTAATAGTGTGTTCTTCCAATCTTTGCAGTCTTATCTTTAAACTTCTAACCATTCCCCTACCTCGTGTGTCATTCTGTCTGACTTATCTAAAAAAGGGGATTGCTCCCCCTCGTCAGATTTTAATATTGTGCTTCCATGTTCTCATCAAGAAAATCTGAGTTTAAGAATACAATCAATCCATCTACTCGTTGTTTTACAAATTTATCATCATCCATCAAGCGCTGGTAATTGATTTCATCAACCCCACGGCTAAACTTAGTTAACAAATCTTTAGTACGCTCACGGTTATCAATTGGAATATATTGGGCGATTTCAGCATTTTTAGGATTGCCATCTCCCCAGATATCCCCCACGGTACTTCTAATAAGTGACAAAGCTGTCCAATCATCTTTGTAGTGGTCTATCAACGCCTTAGCAGTTGAAACTTCTAGCGCTTCTTTTTCCAATAGCTTTAAAGCATTTTGTAGGGCCGCTTGATAGCCGTAGTCAGTTAATTTTTTAACTTCATCCTCAGCACGTTTACGTTCTACTTTTTCTAATAAACCATCTGATAATGCTTTCAACTCATTGTAGTAAGCCCCGTACCAGTTTTCCCACTTATATTTCAATTCTTCTAACTCATACGTCTTACCGTCTATGCTCAAATAATTGTTATTGCGAATTTCGTCCATTTTCCCAGAAAGGTTATGAATAGCCCCTCTTAATGATTCCATTTTTGATAATACTGTGCTTTTCTTCATCTATTCAGCTCCTTCTACTTACTTATATAGCACCATTACACCAGTGATTGCTTCTGTGTTATTGGTAGCCTCTGAATATTTCACGTCTACCACTTCAACAGTTGCCATGAAATCGTTAATTTCTTTTTCAAAGTCTTCTAGTGTAGTAGCGTCCCAGCGGTAATAATAAAATAATTTAATTTTCATAGTTCCATTCCTCGTTCTAATTTTTCTATCCGTGTTTGCAAGTCTTCTAATTCCATGCCACGGTATGCCATTTCTAATATTGTTTTAGCTGCCTGTACTCTTGCGTAGGGGCTTTTTTCTGGATCATCTGCCACCTCGTACAAGACTTCAACTGCACGCCCACTGGCCTGTAATAATAGGCTTGTCGTTCGTCCTATCATGTCTTGTCTTAGCTTTTGATATTCGCTGAAAAAATTCCTATCTTTAAGATACCTATACGCCGTATTTTTGGCGATTCCAGATTTTTCAATAGCTTTTGTAATGCTTGGTTCACTAATCAAAGCCATCAAAAAGTATTCTTGTTTTGGTTTTAATTTTGCAATAGCTTTCTACCTCCTGTTAGTTTAAATGCTCACATCATCGATAAAGAAAATCGGATTGATATATTGTGCTTTATACTCTTCTGTAAGCCTAGCAATGTATTCATCGCATTCTGTTGAATCCTTAAAATCCCCACTATTGATAAACACAACCTTTTCACGATTTTTATTCTTTTGAATTCCTTCAAGACGTTTTACTTTACTTCCTAAGCTCATATCCATTCTCCTTCCGCCAAAACAAAAAAGGACACCGAAAAGCCATTTAGCTTATTCAGTGCCCTCGGTTGTTCCGATAGACTCTATTTCTTTGTTTCAGTTCGCACCAAGTGGGAAAATCTACCATCTTGAAAATGCAAGGTCACACTCCCAAAAGTTGGGGGGGATTCTACTCCTATTTTACCACTTTTTTGGTATAAAATAAACCCTTTTTGTAGCAATTCAAGAAAATCATCCATGTTGTTTTTCCTCTTTCTGTTTTCAGGGTGTCACTAGTAGTTACACCATTGCAAGGGGGTCGATACTATCTACCCCATTTTGTTTTGTTTGTTTTTCGCCTTTGATTGGTGTTTAAGTCGTTTAGTGACCTTCTTGTGACAAAGAACGTCACACGTTCAAACCCTTGAGTCTCTAGGTGTTTCACTACCTTGTGACCCTGTGACATTCTTTTGTTTTATCGTTCCTATATATAAATACTGCATTTTTTCTATATATAAGAGTTGGAAAGAATGTCACAATGTCACACCTATCTCCCTAAAGCTAGATATATCAAGGCTTCAAGGGGTGTGACCTTCTTTTTTTGAGAACGTCACACAACGTCACACTTTTCCAAAGAAAAGCTGTATTATCAAGGGTTTCAGCAAAAAAGAACGTCACACTTATTCTTGTTTAGTGATAGAGTGTTGGGGTGTTCGCATTTTTATCTTGTCAACGTCCCATGCCTCTAGTTTTTCAAAGTCTTCTGGAGGAACTCTTTTCTTTCTTAGAACATACCGATTGGGTGTCAACTGCTGTAAGTGCTTGATAGTTTCTTTACCAGCCCCGTAAACATTAGGCTTGGATATTCCCATATCTTCGGCATAGTGCTTTAGTGATCTCGTAACGATAAAAACAGGTACTACGTCCAGCTCATGCCAACCTTTTTCCATGTATTCATGCTTAACCCATGAAAGTAAGTAGTCATTATCCTCTTGATATACTTCTAATAGGCCTTTGACTGATTGAGGTTCGATAAAGTGAGTAAATAGCTCTTGATTGATAGCTTTGTAGAGGGCATATTCTAGGACTTCCTTGTTTGCTAAAAACTCATTTTTTATCCAAGGTTTTTCCTTTTTCCCATCAAAGTTAGCGTTAAATGGTACGATCATAATTCTGCGATACCATCCTTTTGTCTTGTTGCCACCGTTGGGGATATAGTTCCCTGAAAAGATATTGAATAGCTTGAAAGTTGCTTCAAAGGCTGGGCGTCCTTTTGGATTGACTAGGACTGTATCGCCACTAGTGATACTCATTAAATCAGACGGATTTTTTAAGTATTCGTTAGGTGCTTCATCCCCAATATTACAAACTTTGCCTACCAAGGTCTCCAAGTTATGCTTTTCTCCGAACTGTGCAGGCTTTAAGGCTGATATATTACTTTCCCCTATCAGATTGATAAGGAAGCGCTGAAATGTCCCTTTACCATTGTTACCGTCCCCGTAGAAGATGGCAAACTTATTTCGGGTATGGTTAGGGTTAATAGCTTCAAGGATAATCTGCCAAAACAGTGTTACCAGTTCACTATCATTACAAGCGATTGAGTTTAGCCAATCATCAAAAGTTTTGCCCTCTCTATCTGTTGGGACTCGTTTAGGTGCGTGGTATGCCGTGCTTATCTTACTTGTAATTACATACTTAGGACTAAAGGGGAGTAGTTCCTTAGTTTCTAAGTTGATAATACCGTTCTGTACGGGAATGAGGTTAGCACTTTCTAAAGGTTTTCGTATCTTTGCCAACGTCCTAACCATTAACTTAATCTGTGGCCACTCTCTGGGTTTAATTCTCACATCAAAAGTCTTACACAATAGATTGAAAAGATCATTACTAGCGGTATAGATGCCTTCATCTAAATCATAGATATAGAGTAGGCTATAATCAGGTATATTGCTCTTGCTGATAAAAGTAAATGTGACAATCTCGCTCAGTATTTTAGCTACTGTGAATGTCTGAGGCATGGCCACCTTTTCGGTAACGTCCCCTGTGGTCTCATTTACCTTAGTTTCGGTATGTTCTGCCCGCCATTCTTCACCAGCTTTAAAAATACGATTTTCTAATTCCTTCATCGTTCTTGGAGGTTGTTCTTGCTCTCCGATCTCCAAGAGTTCACTTTTTAGGTTTGCTAATTCTTCTAGTTCTATGGTTCTAACCTCTCTTTCTATATTCAGCCCGTGCTATACTGCTAAAAGTGCGGTCTAGCTCTTCAATAGGCAATGGTTCAACTGTCACGCTATTGGCTATCTTTGTCAGCTCGTAGGCGGTCTCTAGGTCGCAATCAACCCACTTATTAAAGAGTAAGCCTACAAAGCGTGTCAGTGCTACGTTGCGCCCTCCCTCGTCTCCAAATCCGTTGAAAAGCGTGTCAATGATCCTCATGGTCATAGATTTCTGACCGCTTGGCCTTGGAGTGTATGGAAGGCTTGTCGCATTCTGTTTGACTGGTTCAGCCGTTGTCTGTGGTACTGGATAATCAAGTCCATGCTCCACAATCTTTTGATAATCTTCAACCTTGCCTTTTGTTACTGGCAACCCTTGAAGTTGTGACCATGTAAGACTAGCCATGTCAAAGGGTAGCCCAATCTTGTCCGCTATCTCCTTAACTACCTGCTTATAGGTTGCCTCGTTCATCACATCATCAGGCTTCACTACAAGGCGAAAACGGGGCTTTTCTAAGCTATGTTTAATAGTCGGGTATAAGATGTAAGAATAGCCAAACAAAGCGCTAGAAACGGCTTTTATGAAGCCCTCAGACGTCTCTTTAATATCATCATAATCAAGGAAAATCAAATCTCGATAGATTAGACTGGAGTTGTTTCGCTTGTAACTGCCATTCTTTTCTGGTGTTACTTTCCCACTGATACAGTACGGGGCTTGTGTACGTTTGTATTCCTCAATTTCTGCACCCTCTGGAACGACTAAAGGCTTAAATCGTTCAATATACTCAAATGGCTCAATCTTATCAAATGGATAGACAAGGTTATTTTGAAATCCTTTAGCCTCGTAAATTGCCATATCAGCCTCCTTTTCTACGTTTCTTTTTTAACTTCTTCAGTAGCTTTTGTTCTTGGAACTGTTCCAAAGATCTGCCACGGTGCTTATACAATTTAATGTCATGATAATGACCTCCGCCTTGTGCTGGGTGTGTGTTATATCTAGCCATTCTCCACCCCCATAAACTTCCAGATGTCCGTAACTTTATAGTATGCTTTCCTCGTATCTTCTAGTGGGGGACGGTATGGTCTCAGTCCTGCTTCCTCCCATCTATGAAGAGTTTTATAACTTATATCCAACTCATCTTGTAGCCGTTTCGCTGAAATCAATCCAGTAAGTCTTTGTGGAACTCTATCATGCGCTTCAAGGTATTTTTTTACTACCTCCAGAATGCCTTGCGCTAGGTCTTGCTCGCTTTCTCGGCTTAGGCTAAACATATCCGCCCACCTCCTTCAAGGTTTCTTTGTAGCTTTCTAGGTCGCTGTTCATCAACACCGCTAGGCGCTTTTCTTCTTCTCGTATCTGATTGTAAAATGTTTTTGCTCCGTCCAGTAGCTCCTCTTTGTTAGCTGGGATAAAATATCCTCTAAATGTCCCATGGCGAACCCCAACAATAGGAACACTATGGCGAGTGATCAGACGGCTGATAATGTCCTGTACGGTTCTTTCTGCTAGCTTAGTGATCAGGCTGATTTCTGCCCCTGTTATGGAGTTCTCAGCCCCTACCTTGATTAGTCTTAATACTTTCTTATCATTCTCTGATAGGCTCATTCAGTTCCTCTTCTCCTTTGCTTTTATTCAAAAAGGTTATTTGTCCGCTCGCTACCCCTTGCAAAATATCTTTTTGAGTTTCTATGATTGTATCAAGGGTTTTCAAAATAGCTGTCTTAGTCTCTAAATCCAACGTTTGTTTTGTCAACAAGCCCATAGTTGCAGCTAACTTTGTTGCATTGTCCATACATGTAGCTAGAAAAATCTCTTTAGTAAAATAGGTTTCATCTGGCATATCTTCAAAATCAAGAAATAAATTAATTGTGTAACTCATTTCATCCCTCCGTAAACTCTTACCCCTGCAAGCTGAATATAACGCCCATAATCAGGGCTTAAATCAGTGCTAGGTGTTTCTATCGTCTGTTGGTTTTCTCGCTCAAATTGGGCGCTTTTTTTGCGGTCTAGGTGGTTTAGATAAAGCAGTAAGCCAATCAGTAGCACGGAAAAGATAAGTGCTTGTGTATTGGTCAAATCTAATTCATTCATCTTATGCCCTCGCTTTGTAATTCTTGATATAGTCCACTTGATCAGTTCGCTCCATCTTCAAAAACTCATCTACCTCTTTGGGTGTTACCTTTCTATCTAAAAAATCAGTGATGAACTGGAAGAGGTTCGGATTTCTATCCTTGATTTCAGCAATTACTTCATCAAATTCTGCTTGTGTCATGTTGTCTAAATCTAGTGTCATTGCATTGCCTCCTCAAATTTCTCTATAAGACAACTTTTATTTACTTTCTGAGTTCCATTTTTAGAGTTAAAAAGAATATCTTTTAATGTTCTAGTAGCCTCTAAATACTCCTTTTCAGCATGCTCTATATACGCCTGTTGCTCTGCTTCGTTGTCAAAAAAGTGCTTGGCTTGGCGTTTAAAGAATGCTTTTCGCATAGCGTCTATTTCAAAAATACCAGGGGCGAAAAAGATTCCCGTAGTGCTTTTAGAGACCGCTTCGATTTTATGGCTGTCATTCAATTCAGGAAGTTCAATCCAAAGTAAACGGGATAAATCTTCTTTGATAGTTTTTGTCTGATTTGCCAATAACGAAAGTCTATAAAGCCCATTTTTTTCGCCAATTTCTCGCATTTCTGCGCTAATTCTGTCTATATGTCTAGTTAATTTCTCGTATGTTGTTTCTGTCATGTTTTTTACCTTTGTTTCTATGTTTGTGTAATTGCCCTGATGGCTTTTTAATGCTTTTTTTCTTGCTCGTAGCCTCACGCTCTCTGTCTGCAAACTTCTGAGCGTGGGGATTTTGAATGGTTGTTTCTTATACAGTTTTTCTTGTTTCTTTTCTGCCTTTTAATTGTTTTTTACTATACAGGATTGACACCACTCCAAACGCTGGGCTATTGCCCCAAGTTGGCGAACGTATGTAGTGATGACCAGTTTAAAGAGTTGGCGCTCTATGCTTTTCAAAACCTTTTCTAATTGCTTGCCTGCCATTAGTTGTTATTGATTGAATAGTTGATTTTTGTTATAATCAAGGTATAGAAAAAATATCTATATTCTTGATCCAGTCGCTTGCTCTCCTCGACCAAAATTTGAGCAAGTGACTTTTTTTGTTGTCGTTTTTAATCTTCATGTCTAGGTTTTCTATAAATCAGTTGACGGCTTTCCACTAACTCAGCGATAAAAGCTAGGTTATTGGCCGTATTTTCTATCAAGTCGTCAAGTACACCTTTGTTTTCAGGTAATGCCATAGCTTCCGCCATACTCACGGCTTCATCTAGCCATGTTTTAAATTCTTTAAAGTTCATTCCTTTTCTCCTTTTTTGTTGTCAATCCCCAGTGGTAAAGCACCAGTGGAGTATCTTGTAGATGTAAAATAGTATTGCGATTAGGTTACTCCTTTCTATATCCGTTTAAATCGGATATTAGCTTAAAAAAATAATGTCGTCATAAGCAACACCGAAGAGTTTTTCAATCTCTTTTACTTGGGCAACATCAGGAAAACTTTTTCCATTTTCCCACTTACTCCAAGTAGTTGCAGAAATTCCTAATTTTTGTGCCACCTCTGATTGTTTCATGTTGCTATTAGCACGCAACGCTTTCAATGTAAGACGCAAATATTCCTCACTCCTTTCTTTTGGATATCCGTTTAAATCGGATACAATGACAGTATACGGTAAAACCGATAACTTGTCAACACTTTTTTTGATTTTATTTTCTTTTTTTTCGTTTCCCTTGCTTTTTCTACGTTTTAACCGTATAATTAAATTATGAATTATAGAAAGGCGGTTGCACCATGTCATTAGGAAATAAGCAAATAATGGCGGACAATATCAAAAGACTTTTAAGTGCAAAAGGTTTAAACCCTCGTCAGTTAGCTATTGCATTAGATTTTAAGTATACAACCGTCAACGATTGGGTAAATGCTAAAACTTACCCACGTATAGATAAAATCGAAATGCTGGCTAATTTTTTCAACGTTTCAAAATCTGACTTAGTAGAAAATAAAAGCGAAGAAATTGCTACCACTTCCCCAGTTCAAGCCATCTATGATCAACTAACTCCACCAAGACAAGCAAAAGCCTTGACTTATCTTGAAAAGCAACTACTGGAGCAGAACGAAGAGGAAACGAAGATAAACGAAGTATCGGAAGTCATTCAGCTATATAGCTACAACTACTACGACCATCCAGCTTCTGCAGGTACTGGCCAGTATTTAAACGATGTACGAGTTGAACAGATAGAGTTGCCAATAGATGTAGATGCTGACTTTGTTATCCCAATCAAAGGGGACTCGATGGAGCCTGATTATCATGATGGAGACTTGGTGTTTATCCAGACCAGCGTTGACTTGAATAACGGTGTTATCGGAGTGTTTAACTACAACGGAGAGGCATATATCAAGCAACTGGTTATTGATACAGAACAAGCCTACCTACATAGCTTAAATCCTAAATACAAAGATATGCCAATCACGCCAGAAACAGACTTCCGAATTATTGGAGAGGTTGTGGGTCGTTATAAGGAGGAATAAAAATGGGGCTATTAGACTTTATTTTTAGAAAAAAGTCCACTACGGAAACTAGAACCGATCACATAGAGTTGAAAATTCCACACACAGAAGAAAAATATAATAACGCTGAAGAAACAAATTTTTATACTCCTCAATACTTTAACTTACTAAACGAAAGACCTAAAATAACTGATATATTTGGAAGAAGATATGACCTCCCTAAATACAGTGATAAATATATTACTAAAGAAGGTTATAAATTAAGAGAGATTCTATTATTAGTTTGGTGGGGAAAAGCGAAGACTGGCCGAAAATCAACTATCCACATCCCACAATATTTTTTTACAAATTACAATCTAAATGCCGAACGTCTAACTTCTCAATTTAAAGTTCAAGGGTTATTAGTTGATACTAATGAAAAAACTTTACTAACAGAAAAAGGGAAAGAAATTTATAATAATTATTGCCACTTATGGGAAATACATGCTATAAAAAACTATCCTATCAATCTAGATCTTGATTTCCCAAATTGGAACAAGGAGAAATTTGAATTAGAACTTTACAAAATGGAAATGAGATATTACAACGAATATATCTCGTATTGTAAAAAAATGATTCAATTCTTCAATTCTTTTGAAAAACCTATTAGAGGACAAAAGATATATGATGAAATAAATTATTATATGAGTGAAGGGAATACTAGTATTGCTAAAGTTACTGACCTATATGAAAAAATTAGTATACTGGAAGATAAAATATATTCAGATAGAAGATTAGATATCTATGATTCTCAAGATTGGAACATCCAAAGAGATTCAGATAACATCATATAAGCCCCATATCCGTCTTGTTTATCACTCTTGGTATTTATTTACCGTCTGACTAATTAAAATCGAAAATAAGGGGGTTCTCGTAGCCCCTCGCATGGTATAAACTCAAAATCTTTTCTAATTGCTTGCCTGCTGATGGAAAAGGAGTAAAACCATGAAGATTACAGAATACAAAAAGAAAGACGGGTCAATAGTCTACCGCTCCAGCGTCTATCTTGGCATCGATACCGTAACGGGTAAGAAGGTCAAGACGACTATATCAGGCCGAAACAAGAAGGAACTCAAAACCAAAGCTTTACAGGCTCAAATAGAGTTTGAAAAAGACGGGTCAACAGTATTTAAAGCTGTTCAAATCAATACCTATGCTGAACTGGTCGAAAGCTGGTGGGACAGTTACCGTCACACCGTAAAGCCTAACACAATGGTAGTCTATAAAGGTATGCTGAAAAATTATCTTTTGCCAGCCTTTGGGTCTTACAAGCTGGATAAACTCACACCCCCAATTATTCAGAAAGTTGTCAACGATTGGGCGCAAGCATATAACAGCGGTTACGGCTACAAAAATTATAGCTTACTGCATTCAACCAATAAACGCATTTTACAGTATGGTGTAGTCCTTCAAGCCCTGCCCTCAAATCCTGCAAGGGATACCATCGTACCACGCAAAGCCAAAAAGACACTAACAAAAATCAAGTATCTAAACGATACGGATTTAAAAAAATTCCTCGATTACCTGGACGGTTTGGACAATACCTATAAAAATTTTTACGATACCGTCCTATATAAAACTCTACTCGCCACTGGTTTACGGATTGGGGAATGTCTAGCCCTCAAATGGTCAGATATTGACTTACAAGACGGGACTATCTCAGTAACAAAGACGCTAAACCTTTTAGGAACGCTAAACAGCCCCAAGAGTAAAAGCGCTATCCGAACGCTTGACCTTGACAAAAAAACTCTACTCATGCTTAGACTTTACAAAGCAAGACAAGCAGAAAACGGGCGGACTATTGGTATCAGCTACCAAAAAGTATTCCCTAATAGTTTTGACGAATACAAAAAAACTAACCGCCTGCAATACCGCTTAAAAGAGCACTTGAAAAAGGCTGACTGCCCAAGCCTAGGTTTTCACGCATTCCGCCATACCCACGCTAGTATCTTGTTAAACGCTGGACTAGGTTATAAAGATATTCAAACTAGGTTAGGTCATTCAAAAATCTCCATGACCATGGATATATATAGCCACCTATCTGAAACGAACCAAAAAAAGACCGCTTCAGTGTTTGAAATGGCTCTTGAAAAGTTAAAAAGTTCCTAAAAAGTTCTTAAAACAAAATATAGAGTATCAAAAAAAGCTGTCATATTGGCATATATTCATTTTTCTGCTATAATCGTATAAAATACTTACTTTAGGAGTTCTTATGAAAGTTGTTAAATTTGGAGGTAGCTCTCTTGCCTCTGCTAGTCAGTTAGAAAAAGTTTTGAACATCGTCAAAAGCGATAAAGAGCGCCGTTTTGTAGTCGTTTCTGCGCCTGGTAAACGCAATGCTGAAGATACTAAGGTTACGGATGCCTTGATTAAATACTACCGCGATTATGTCGCTGGTAACGATATTAGTAAGAGTCAAAACTGGATTATCGACCGCTATGCCGCTATGGTTAGTGAATTGGGACTGAAACCAGCTGTTCTAGAAAAAATTTCAAAAAGTATTCGGGCCTTGGCAAGTCTTCCTATTGATGAAAATGAATTTCTCTACGATACTTTCCTAGCAGCTGGTGAAAATAACAATGCTAAATTGATCGCTGCCTATTTTAACCAAAACGGTATCGATGCACGCTATGTTCATCCTAGAGAAGCTGGGATTGTAGTAACAAGTGAGCCTGGCAACGCTCGCATCGTTCCATCAAGTTATGACAAGATTGAAGAATTGACAAATGCAAATGAAGTACTTGTCATTCCTGGTTTCTTTGGAGTTACCAAGGAAAATCAAATCTGTACCTTCTCACGTGGAGGATCAGACATTACAGGTTCTATCATTGCTGCAGGTGTAAAAGCTGATCTCTATGAAAACTTTACAGACGTTGATGGTATCTTTGCAGCTCACCCAGGAATTATCCACCAGCCACACTCGATTCCTGAGTTGACCTACCGTGAAATGCGTGAGTTGGCTTATGCAGGATTCTCAGTTCTTCATGACGAAGCTCTTCTTCCTGCCTACCGTGGAAAAATTCCTCTGGTTATCAAGAATACCAACAATCCTGACCATCCAGGTACTCGTATCGTTCTAAAACACAGTAGTGATGAATTTCCAGTTGTAGGAATTGCCGGTGATTCTGACTTTGTCAGCATCAACATGTCTAAATACCTCATGAACCGCGAGATTGGATTTGGTCGCAAGGTTCTGCAAATCCTTGAAGACCTCAACATCGGTTGGGAACATATGCCAACTGGTATCGACGATCTTTCGATTATTCTCCGTTCTCGTGAACTAACTCCTATCAAGGAAGAAGAAATTCTGCGTCAGTTAGTTCAAAAAGCTGAAGTAGACCATGCAGAAATCGAACACGACCTTTCAATCATTATGATTGTTGGAGAAAAAATGAAGAGTCATATCGGAGTAACTGCTACTGCTACACGTGCTCTATCTGAAAACAAGATCAATATCCAGATGATGTCTCAAGGTTCTAGTGAAGTTTCTATCATGTTTGTTGTCAATAAAGATCAAGAAAAAGCAGCAATTAAAGCGCTCTACAATGCCTTTTTCGGTGAAAGTAAGGAAGACTAATCATGGCCCAATCTCTTAACAAAACAGTGCTTCTCAATACCACAGGAACTTCCTACCTCTCTATAGCTGGAAAAGTTGGGAAATTTCTGGTCGGAGATCAGGCTCTGGAATTTTACCCAGATGTTAATGTCGAACAATTTATCCAGATTCCTTGGGACCATATCAACCAGATTGGAGCCAATGTCACTGGTCGCAAAATCAGTCGCCACTTCGAAGTCTTTACAGATAGAGGAAAATTCCTCTTTGCTTCAAAAGACTCAGGTGCCATTCTCAAAATTGCTCGCGAAAAACTGGGTAATGACAAGGTCGTCAAACTTCCTACCCTGATTCAGACCATTGGTCAAAAATTTAAAAATCTATTTGCAAAAAAGTAGAAACTTTAGTATAATCATAGCAACGGATAAGTAGGTTATCTTCTTCTTTCAGAAAGTCTGCGGGTGCTGCGAGCAGATAGGAGGGATAGGTGAAATTCTACCGTTAGTAACAATTACATACACAATCAAGTGCACACCTGTGAAGTTGGATGGAACCGTGGCCCTGCCACTCCAACGCTTTGTCAGGTGTGCTTTTTTCATAAAGGAGTTCTTATGTTAGATATCAAACGCATTCGTACAGACTTTGATGCTGTCGCAGAAAAATTGGCTACACGTGGTGTAGATGCTGCTATCTTAAACGAGATGAAAGAAATCGATGCTAAACGTCGTGACATCTTGGTCAAGGTTGAAACTCTCAAGGCAGAACGTAACACAGTTTCTGCTGAGATTGCCCAAGCTAAGCGCAACAAGGAAAATGCAGATGACAAGATTGCTGCCATGCAAACTCTATCTGCTGAGGTCAAAGCCTTGGATGCTGAATTGGCAGAAATCGATGCTAAATTGACAGAATTTACTACTACTCTTCCAAACATCCCAGCTGACAGCGTTCCTGTTGGGGTTGACGAAGACGACAATGTGGAAGTTCGCCGTTGGGGGACTCCACGCGAGTTTGACTTCGAGCCAAAAGCCCACTGGGATCTTGGTGAAGACCTTGGTATTCTTGACTGGGAACGCGGTGGTAAAGTAACAGGCGCTCGCTTCCTCTTCTATAAAGGGCTCGGTGCTCGTTTGGAACGTGCTCTCTACAACTTTATGTTGGACGAGCATGGCAAGGAAGGCTATATTGAAGTCATCACACCATACATGGTTAACCACGATTCTATGTTTGGTACTGGTCAATATCCAAAATTCAAGGAAGATACTTTTGAACTCAGCGACAGCAATTATGTCCTTATTCCTACAGCTGAAGTTCCTCTGACAAACTACTACCGTGATGAAATCCTTGACGGTAAAGACCTACCAATCTACTTTACTGCTATGAGTCCATCTTTCCGTTCTGAGGCTGGTTCAGCTGGTCGTGATACTCGTGGCTTGATTCGTTTGCACCAATTCCACAAGGTTGAAATGGTTAAATTTGCCAAACCAGAAGAATCTTACGAAGAATTGGAAAAAATGACAGCCAACGCTGAAAACATCCTTCAAAAACTGAACCTTCCATACCGTGTCGTTGCTCTCTCTACTGGAGATATGGGCTTCTCAGCTGCCAAGACTTACGATTTGGAAGTATGGATTCCAGCGCAAAACAATTATCGTGAAATCTCAAGCTGTTCAAACACAGAAGATTTCCAAGCTCGTCGTGCCCAAATCCGTTACCGTGATGAAGCTGATGGCAAGGTTAAATTGCTCCATACCTTGAACGGTTCTGGACTTGCAGTTGGACGTACAGTGGCTGCTATTCTTGAAAACTACCAAAATGAAGATGGTTCTGTGACCATCCCAGAAACACTTCGTCCATACATGGGTGGAGCTGAAGTCATCAAACCATAAAAAATGCTTCTTTGTCAACTATAGAGGGTTGAAGTCAGCTAAGATCGAGAAAGGACAAATTTCGTCCTTTCTTTTTTGATATTTAGAGCGATGAAAATCCGTTTTTTGAAGTTTTCAAAGTTTCGAAAACCAAAGGCATTGCGCTTGATAAGTTTAATGAGATTATTCGTTGCTTCCAAGTTTGCGTTGGAATAGGGTAGTTGAAGGGCGTTGACGATTTTCTCTTTGTCCTTGAGGAAGGTTTTAAAGACAGTCTAAAAAAGAGGATGAACCTGCTTTAGATTGTCCTCAATGAGTCCGATGAATTTGTCAGATTCCTTATTCTGAAAGTGAAAAAGCAAGAGTTAATAGAGATTATAGGCACTATAATATTTATAGTGGGTAAATCCCTTATGGATATTATGGAGCCTTTTTCTGTCCACCTGAGTCCTCTAAAACGTAAGAATAAGAATACTTCTTTAGCTACACTTGCGTGTTTCAGCTTGCATCTGAAACAATAATCTACTATATAGATTATTGAAAAGAGGAATATTATGTTTCTTGGGTATTTCTAACATTAGATGTTTCGATTCTTCCATATTCATTTCATCCATTTTATCAATAATCTAAATAGTCAGTATCTTTATTTTCTTCACACATAACTGATTTTTATTCACTGTTTAAGTTTCTATTCTATCAAATAGTTTAATAATCTCAGAATTCGAAAATCCTAAGGCATATAGTTTTTCAAACAATATTTTTATAAGCCTGTTCAAATGCTGATTTCTTAACTCAATTATTTTCTTCTCACTTTCAGTAACAAAATATCCTTTACTTCCACGACTAACAATCAACCCCTGTTTCTCAAGAACTTTTAATGCTTTTTGGACGGTTGCAGGATTACATTCTTCCCTCTCTGCTAAAGTCCTTATGGGAGGCAGCTGTTGCCCTGGTACATACTTACCTCTTAAAATAGTTACTCTTATCACAGATGCTATTTGTAAATATGGATACATATTCACTTAACCTTTTTATTTTTCCTTCCTCGTATAAATTTCCAATAAGCAGAATACGGAATAACCGTAGCAAACAGAAGATAATATTTATTAGCAAATAAATCTGCAACTCCTTTTGCATTGAAATGAACAGGAACTTTCTCTGGGAGAAATATGCAAATAATAAATATTACAACAATCATTAATATCAACACCAAGACATCTTTTAACAGTCCATCTTTCATACCATTTTTCCTCCTTGAACTAAATAAAATTTAACTTGCTAACTTTTATATAAACTTCGCTTGAAATAACAAGTAAAGTAACTGATATTATCTGCAAAACTGGTGTTATCGAAAGATTTAAAAACCAATTAAGAAGAATTGGTGTAATGAGTGCAATTATCCCGACAAGTCCAGACACAATAACAGGCATGCTCTGCTTTACAACCATCATCTCGCTTTCCCATTCATAATTTGGATACTTTTTATTTAGGGAAATTCCTATCACTGTTATAAAGATCGAATAACATATAGGAACAAATATTAGGTTAATAACTTGAATAAAGTTCATATCAAGTTTTAGCATAAATACAAATATGGAAATCATATACCCAATCAAATGAAGTGTAAGGTTTACAGCTATCTTGGAATTTAAGATCATTTTTACCTTAACAGGAGTGCTTTGCAAAATCCAAATGTTTTTTCCTTCTAAAGATATCGCTGAAGCTGCCGAGCAACTGAGCGAGAGCATAGATGCAATAAATAATGGAGCAAAATTTGAGAGATATTCATTTATATTTTCTATTCCTGAAGACTCTCCTATTTGTTCTACAGAATTAAAAAGCAAAAATATACTAAAAACACATAAAAGTATTACACCGAGGCCTGCATTCAAAACCGCCATGTACGAGCTTAAAAAGCGTCCCATTTCTTTTTCATACAAGGCAAGAAAGATCGATTTTCTATTATAAGATTTTTTGTTATCAGAATATCTTGATGCTGTTTTAGCAAGAGTATTAAGCAATCTATACTTCATCGCAACAATTTTTACAAATATATAAAAAACTGCTGTTGAAAAAGCAATAAATAATCCCATTCCAATATACATTGGGAAATTTGTGTGTTGCACGAATAACCCGGACATTGAGTACAGTCCTGTAATTTGCTTAGAAAGCATAATCTCAATGCTGTCTTCATTACCTGATTTCATAGCTGACACTGCAATATATCCAATTATGCCTATCATTGCAAATGAAAAGATTAGAGCAATAACATTTTTCCTCTTAAAATAAGATGACACAGCAACAACAATCATTCCCATACATGCTGCTATGCACATAGGTATCAATGGAACAAAAATCATAGAGGTAAAATACAATATAATCTGTAATACATTTAAGCTTCCGTTTAACGCCCAAACAATGCCCCCCGGAAGCATAAATACGAATCCTATTAAAAAGTTCAATAAATACATAAACATAAACTTGCTACTTATAATATCTGAGCTTTTTAAAGGTAGCGATAAAAGTGTTTCTATATCACGACTACCAAATAAAATTCCATTAGAATAAAATATTGTCAAAAATAATATTGAAAAACTTGATACCGCAACCATATAAGCCGGTATCAATTCCTGCTGTCCAACTTGTACCAGTGTTTTGGCTGTCATAATATTATAGACACAGAAAAATATAGCAAGAGTTATTATTCCAAAACTTGCAATAACAACAGAGCTTTGCTTTTTATTTCTCGGCTCTCTAATTTCGTTGATTGGAAAAAAATTTATCAATTGGGCTCTAATTAGTATCCAAATTTTGCTCATTATCTTGTACCTCCATGAAAAAAGTTTCCAAAGTTTTATCACCTTTGACTTCTTCTGTATTTCCGCTTGCAATTAACTTTCCATTTTTTATAATTGCAATTTTATTACATAATTTTTCTGCAACATCCAAAACATGTGTTGAAAAGAAAATAGCTCCTCCATCCGACACGCATTCGTGCATTACTTTCTTTAGTAGAAAAGCTGCTTTTGGATCAAGTCCTACAAAAGGTTCATCTAAAATTAGTAACTTTGGAGAATGAACCAGTGCAGAAATAATCGCTGTTCGTTGCTTCATACCATGCGAATACGAAGATATCATCCCCGAAAGATGCTTTGTCATTTCAAATAAATCACTATATTTTTGAATTCTTTCTCTGCGTATTTCAGTAGAAATTTCAAATAAATCTGCAATAAAATTGATGTACTGAAATCCCGTCATATGTTCATATAAGTCTGGATTATCCGGAATGTATGCCATCATTTTTTTACAAATAACAGATTCCTCTTTAATGGAATGCCCATCAATCGTTATACTTCCATTCTCAAAATCATGAATCCCAAGTACGGCTTTTATTGTTGTAGTTTTTCCGGCTCCATTTGCACCAATGAATCCATAAATATCTCCAGACTGTACTGAAATGGATAGGTTATCAACAACTTTTTTGTCTCCATAAAATTTACTAAAATTATTTATCTCTAACATACCTTTACCTCCATTGACAATTTGTCAGTTATTCTTTTAAATAATACCGATAGCTTTTTTAGCATTAGCTATCGGAACATTATTATTTTTACAAACATTCTATTCTTTTTCAATTGCTAAAGAGTTTTTTTGCATTTAAGCTTTGTTCAAGCATTATCTTAAATGCGTTTAAATACTCATTGATAGACTCTTTTTTTGAATATCTTATACTTATGTTATTTGAAACAAAAACATAAGCTGTCATAAGAAATTCCGCTGTTTCAGACGGATATTTTACAAAAAGTGTTTTTTCTGATATTCCTTGGTTTATTATCCTTTCAAAATATATTGTCAGTTTTTCAATAATCTTATGGGATAACTTATCTATCATATATCGATTTTCTTCAAGATCAACTGTTTTTTGTAACGTTGTTCCCTCTACTGAAATATTTTCCGAAGATATAATTGTGGCATCTATAAAAGCTCTAATTTTTTCAATGGCGGTTTTATCTTCATCATAGACAATAACATGAATATCTTTCAATAATTTATCTGAATATTGTTCCACAAGACAATATAAGATATCTTCTTTATTCTTAAAGTGATAGTACAGCAAGCCTCTTGATATATTTACTTTGTCAACAATATCCTGAGTTGTTGTATTAGTATACCCTTTCTCTATAAATAGTAGCATTGCAGCATCCATAATTTCAGCACGTCGTATTTCCGGTTCTTTCACATCTCGCATTTTATCCCCCCTGTTGTATATCATACTACTTTACTGACAATTTGTCAATCGCGTTTTCTCATTTCTCTTGAATTTTATGGTATAATATATTTACAATTTTAGAAAAATGCTTACTTGACTTTTGTAGTAAGCACAGTAAGTGTACGGACACTTACGAAAAAAGGTTTAGCTATTTCTAGCTAGACCTTTTTTCGTAACCAATTCAGATAAGCGCCTAATACAAAGAATAAAATAGTTAGGCATATAATAGTTTCAGCCAGTACCAGATAATCCAGAAATGGAAGTTTCAAGAGTCCCTGAGCCATCTTGAGCGAAGTAGCTGTGATAATGGTCGGGAAAGTGAGGGCTGAGAAGGCTGGTTGAAAGCCTTGTTTTAAAATATTGGGTAGACGAGTTAGAACAAAGAAAAAGAAGGATTGAGAAGCCAAAATCATGACGATTAAGAGCCAAATCGATAGACTCTCTCCTCCAACTCGAACTAGGGAGGCCAAGAGTAGAGAGAAAGGAGCACAGTAAATCCCTTCTTGTCCAAGCATGGCTAGTGGGAGTGGATGTTTCTTTAAATCGCTATAAATAAGCGGGTAGAGATAGAAGGTCAAGAGAAATCCAAAACTCAAGGTCGCATAGGCAATTTCGATGATGCCTACCAGAGGATAGGTTAAGGCTGCTACTGCTATCCCCACATAAAGCACTGTCCAGCTTGGAGTCGCATGAACCCTTCGACCTGGACAGGCAAACTTGATGGTGAAACCAGCAATCAAGGCCACATCCAAGAGAAATGAAAACCACCAGAGACCCTGCGCTACTAAAGGAAGATGAGGGAATACGCGAAAGACATAGGTAGATAAAATCATCCCAGCCATGGGAAAGGTGGCCATTCCTGACAAAAGAGGAGGCTTGGTCAATTCTTGCTTGGTTTCCTTCCAATTAAAGAGATGCAGAATTAGAAAGTAAATCCATAAAACTAAACCTAATAAACTCAGTATATGTGACAGAACCGGCAACGTATCTAAAACGAGATTTCCAGCTCCTGCCAAACCTAGCAAACAACCAGAAAATACTAAGGGGAGTTTTTTCATACCAACCTCCAATAATCATGTTAGTTTCAGTATAGCATAAAAGCGCTTAAATGAGGGGATAAAAAACGAAGTCCGATTATTTCAGACTTCATTTTACTCAGATATGAATTAAGCATAAGGTTGCAATTCTGGGTTAATTGGTGTATTGGCTAGATTGTTGGCATAGTTACAGAGGCTTGCTAGGCTGACACCAAGAACCACATCCAAGGCATTTTGTTGCGTGTAGCCAGCTTCTAAAAACTCAGCTAAGGCTTCATCTCCTACACGACCCTTGGTATTGATAACTGCCAAGGTAAACTTAGCTAGGGTGTCTAATTTAGGATCTGTTTCAATCGGAGTACGATTGCGGAGGGCTTGCAGAAGGTCATCATTCATCTGGATTTGTTTGATTGAAAAAGCTGTGTGACCTGCGACACAGAAGGCACAACCATTGGTCACTGCAGCTGTGATTTGCACTACTTCACGCTCAACGGGTGTCAGGCTATTGCGACGGTTGATAGCTCCGACAGTTCTGTAGGCTTCTAAGGCAGTTGGTGCATTGGCCAAGAGACCGATTAGGTTAGGAATGTAGCCATTGTTATCTTTTTCTACTGTTTCAAGAACTTCTTTCACTTCTGCTGGTGCTGATTCTACTGTATGGATGGTAAATGTTGTCATCATAAAACCTCTTTTCATGTTATTGAAATCTAGTCTATCACAGATTCTATACCGTGTATAATATATATTTTAAATTGCACTGATAGAAATTTTTTATGAAAGCAAAAAATCACACGCAATGTGTGATTCCATTATTTATTAAAATACTTTTTAGTCTCAGCAATAACGACTGGTGATAAAACTAAGAGGGCAATCAAGTTTGGTAAAGCCATCAAAGCGTTGACAATATCTGCGATAATCCAAACCATATCCAACTCGATAAATCCTCCCAACAAGACCATGAGTACAAATACCACACGGTAGAGCCAGATAAAGCGAACCCCAAAGAGAAACTCAAAACAGCGTTCTCCATAATAGTTCCAACCTAGAATCGTTGTAAAGGCAAAGAGCACAAGGAAGATGGTCAAGAGGGCAGGCCCAAAGTGTGAAAAGACCGTTGAGAAGGCTGACTGAGTCAAGGCAACTCCATTCAAATCACCACTCCAAACTCCAGTTACCAAGATAGTCAAACCAGTCAGAGTACAAATGATGAGGGTATCAATAAAGGTTCCTGTCATGGAAATCAAACCTTGCTCTACTGGTTCATTTGTCTTAGCAGCCGCAGCTGCAATGGGAGCAGAACCCAGACCAGATTCGTTTGAGAACACACCACGCGCCACACCATTTTGGATGGCCATCCGAATGCTAGCACCAGCAAATCCACCTACCGCAGCAACAGGACTAAAAGCGGATGTCAAGATTAGAGCGATTGTAGAGGGAATTTTCCCGATATTAAAGAAAATAACTGTAAGAGTTCCCAAAATATAAATAATAGCCATAAAAGGAACAACAGTAGTCGAAACCTTTGAAATGGACTTGAGCCCGCCAAAGACTGCAATCGCTACAAATACAGACAAAACAAGAGCCGTGATAGCTGGCGAAATAGCCGTTGTATTTTGGATAGATTCTGTAATCGAGTTGACTTGGGTGAAGGTCCCAATCCCCAACAAAGCTACTAGAACACCTGCTAGGGCAAAGAAGATGGCAAGTGGTCGCCACTTTTCTCCCATACCTAGAAGGATATAGTGCATCGGACCTCCCGCCACTGCACCATGGTCATCCTTGGTACGGTATTTGATAGCCAAGAGTCCTTCCGCATACTTGGTAGCCATCCCAAAGAAAGCCGCCATCCACATCCAAAAGAGGGCTCCTGGGCCACCAACCTTGATAGCCGTCGCGACTCCGATAATATTTCCCGTACCAACTGTCGCTGCTAGGGCTGTACACAAGGCCGCAAAGCTAGATACATCGCCATGCCCCTTATCCTTGGTAAAAATAAGTTGAAAGGACTTAGGCAAACGCAAAACCTGCAAGAGTCCTAGACGAGCAGTTAGGTAAATCCCTGTTCCGACCAATAAAATCAAGAGGGGCGGTCCCCAAGCAAAAGCATCGATTGATTTAAGCAATTCTAACATTTCCTTCTCCTATCTTTTCAACCCCAAAAGAAAGAGCACATGCAAGATACATGTACTCTGGAATGCTTAGATAAATGCTAAAAAGCGGTCTATCCTAGCTCTGTCCTTTTACCTGAGAGTTTGAGCAGTTGCCTGCCTTGCCCCTTCGGTGCCTTTACGGTCTCTCCAGAGTTCCGTCCATTTACAGTCATGGAAAATCAAACGATTCCCCACTTCTATTAAACTTCATTCGGTGTTGGTATTTAATTGATTCTTATTTTACAAAAAATGTTGGCTTTTGTCAATGTGTTTATTAGTAAAACTTAGTTCAACAGTTTTTACTGTATAAATTTCCTCACTATCTCGAAAATAGAGCCATAATTTCAATAGAAATCATGACTTTTTGATAAATTTTAAAATACTATCTAAACTCATTTACCACTCAGTTCTACTCCTAAAAATTTTCGAATTGCTTCTACCATTTTCTCTGGTTCAGTTGATGAAAAAATACGACTTCTTCCACTCGAGTCATGACTTGTATTATCAAACGCAAAAATTGGTTTATTTTTATCACTAATTTCTTCTAAAATAGTTCCTACAACTCCTCCATGATTGATATCTAGGTAGAAATCCATCTTATCCAAGATTTCATTCTTGTTAAAAGGACTAAAGTTTGGATAAATTGAAAGATTCAAAAATCGTTGCATATCAACTACACTATCAGCAAAATTTGTTGGCGCTAATATTGTAAAATGAACTTCCGGTAATTCAGATAGTAGGTATTCTATTGATTCTAGACTAGCACTATTTGTAAAAATACAAGTATGATATAAGGGAGCCTTTACCAGTTCTGTAAATGAACGTCTGATGATATCAGTTTCTAATAACACATCATTCCAGTTCAAACCATAATAAAACCACCATAACTTACGAAAACGTGTCAAAGTTAAATGAATCCAGGGTTTAAACTCTGAGGTATAGTGGATAATCTTTGGCTCATAATTTCCATAATACGAAGACTGGTACCATTGACTGTTGCCTGTTAAGTGTAAAAATTGATCCAATCCAACCATGAAATTATACTCTTTGTCCAAATGTAGCCACTGATCACCGAAATACATATTGAGAACACCTTGGTCCCCATAGACATGTTCATGGTATTGAGCAGTCAACTCTAGTAGACTTTGTGTTGAATTTTTTTCTCGCCATTTTTTTGCATCAATCAACATCACACCTGAATTAAAGGTTGTTAACCAACCTTCGTGATTAAAATCTTGAACAGCTGCGATAGCATATCCCTGTAAATCTATGTTGAATAAGTCATCTAATTTTGCATTGACAATCGTATCCGAGTCTAAATAGAGAACCCTATCTTCTATAACTTCATCTGCAATAAAATATCTAAAGAACGCAGCATAGGATAGGATTGCGTTCGGCAAATGAAAATCTCGAAGATTATGAGCTGTTTTTTTGACATTGACAATCTCAGACCCAATAACTTTCAAACGATTTCTCATCAATAAAAACCATTCACTAGGCAAATCGTCATTAAACACATAAAATTTCACATTGTGATTATGAACCGAGACTGATTTTATAACGGCTTCAACTTTATCAAGATAATGAATATCAGCTCCAAGAGCTATTGCTTTTTGATACAATTTCATTCCTTCTCCCCACTATCAACTTTTTCTAGTTGGTGACGAATGGCCATCACCATATTCTCTTTGTCCTCTATACTAAACACTTGAATTCCTTCATCAGTTCGATGAGCTACTGTATCAAATGCAAATATCGGTTTTCCTATTGCCAAAGCACGCCCAATAATATCATCAACCTCATTCCAGTGGTTTATATCTAGATAGACATCAGCTAACTCTAAAATGCGATCTGAAATCTCTCTCGATTGGCAATATTCATATAGTTGAAAATTACTAAATCTGGAAAAACTTCTTAAAAAATCTGAAACATTCGTTGGCGCCGCAACATGAAAATCAACTTCAGGTAAACTAGCCAGCAAATACTCCAAGCCTTCCAGCTGATCCGAATAAGTATAAACAAAGACATGGAACTTAGCAACATTCTTAGGTTTAATCGTTAATGTTTCACTATGGGTGACGATTGAATTATCAGGAATATCCTGGTGGATGAGACAATTAGCACCTATGATGACATTATCACCAATAGTAACTCCTCTAAGAATAACGGTATTGGCACCAATCCAACAATCTCGTCCAATATGAATAGGGGCACCACTCATTGCAGTTTTAAACACATGATAGTTATTAAATTGATGGTTCGAATCAAAAATTCGAACTCCATCTCCAAACATTGTATCATGGCCGATAATGATTTCTTCAGTACAGCGGATTGAACAATGATCATTAAAAAAGACCCTATTTCCTACTTTCAAGTTCGCACCACTTGAAACTTCAATACTTGCAAACGAACGAATTGTAATATCTGCTCCCAAATCAAGATGAGCATCTGGAGACACTTCAACATGATGATAATCTCCAACTAACTGTACTATATTTTTTAAATTCATCCTATATTTCTCGATTCTTTTATACACTAAAATTTGTAAAAATGATACTTCTACCCTTTAAAGGTCACAATAGTCGCACCACTGCCTCCAGCATTTTGTGGGGCATAGCCGAAACTCTTAACATGTTTGTTTCTTTGTAGGTATTTGGTAACTCCTTCACGGATGACACCTGTTCCGATACCATGGATGATATCAACTTGAGCCATATTATTAAGCAAGGCTTGGTCGATAAAGGCATCTAGCTCATTCATAGCCTCTTCATAGCGTTTACCTCGAAGGTCCAGTCTGGCTTGAGGTCCTCGACCAGAAGTTCGTTTCACGACATTGACTTGTTTCTTCTTAACTGGCTTTTCTTGCTGGGCTTGAACAAGGTCAAACTCTTTCTCTTCCAAGGTCATCTTGATCAAGCCGACTTGGGCTTCCCAACGGCCATCCTTAAGCTGACTTGTCAAGGTACCACGCTGACCGTAACTGAGAACCACGATATCATCTCCCACCTTGGGAGCTCGTTTTTTCTTAGCTTTTTGAAGGACCTTATTTTTAGACAAGTCCACTTTTTCAGGAGCCAATTTTTTCAACTTGGCCTTGGCTTCAATGATTTCATGGGGTTTAAGTTGGGATTTGCTGTGGAGATTCTTGAGAATCTGGTCACTTTCACTGAGAGCCATGTCCACAATCTCAGCAGCCTGTTCACGCGCCTTATTAAGCTCAGTTTCCTTTGCACGATTGAGTTCATTGTATAGTTTTTTGAGAGCACGATTCATCTTGAGATTTTCTTGCTCCACCTCACGGATATTGTCCAAGCGTTTGCGACTTTCTAGCGTCTGCTCTTCCAGCTGCTCAATAATCCGATTGACATCATTGTCCTGATCAACCTGCTGACTGGCATCCCCTACGATAACTTCAGATAGACCTAAACGTTTAGCAATTTCGAAGGCATTGCTTCGACCAGGCACGCCCTGCATAAAGCGATAGGTCGGGCGAAGAGTCGCAGTATCAAACTCCATGCTGGCATTTTGCACAAAGGCTGTCTCAATACCATAGGCCTTTAGTTCCGGATAGTGAGTAGTAGCCATTGTCTTGACTTGACGCAGGCGAAGGTCTTCCAGAATAGCCATGGCAAGAGCAGCTCCTTCTTGAGGGTCTGTACCAGCTCCCAACTCATCCAAGAGCAAGAGCGAATGTTGATTGACCTTGCCAAGAATATCCACAATATTGGTCATGTGGCTAGAGAAGGTAGACAAGCTCTGCTCAATAGACTGCTCATCGCCAATATCAGCAAAAATTTTTTCAAAAATACCAACACGACTTCCCTTATCTGCTAAAATCGGCAAACCAGACTGGGCCATAACCTGTGTCAAGCCGAGGGTTTTGAGCATAATGGTCTTACCACCAGTATTGGGACCTGTAATGACAATAGCTGTTAAATCTTGGCCAAAATGGACATCATTTGCGACGGCATTTTTGACCAAAGGATGGCAGACATGGAGCAGTTGAATCTCCTGATTTTCTGACAGCTTAGGAACGACTGCTTGCCTTTCTTGGATGAAGCGAACCTTGGCACGAATCAAGTCCAGATGGCCGATAATCCAAGCGTCATTAGCAATCTCAGCAGCATGAGGGCGGACACGCTCCGAGATTTCTTGGAGAATGCGAAGCATTTCATAGCGCTCATCTGCTCGCAAACTAGCAATTTCTTCACTCAGTTTGACCACCTCACGGGGTTCGATATAGACGGTATTTCCACTAGCAGAAATATCATGAACGACACCTACAATCTTATTGCGGTAGGTGTTTTTGACTGGTAAAACCTGACGGCCATTTCTGCTTGCAACGATTCCTTCTGTCAACATCTGCGCTTTTTGCTTGAGCAAATCTTGCAAGACATCGCGGACCTGACTCTCGCTATCATGGATTTTTCGACGGATTCGCGCCAATTCTTCACTGGCAAAATTTTCAATGAAACCTGCATCATTAAAGGCTTGGAGATTTCCTTGTAATTGCGGAAAATCATGTAATTTCTCAAACCAAAAGGCTAATTCTTCCAAGCTGACATTTTCCAGATTAGCATAAAAACTTTGCAGCTCTCGGCTGGCAAGAAGTACGCGCTTCAAGAGTAGGAACTCCTCGATATTGAGGTCTGCCCCCATCTCTAAACGCTTGCAGACTCCTGCGATTTCCTTAGTTGCTAGAATAGTAAAATGCGGTTGCTCGACAAAGAGAGCCTGCATTTCCTTCATCTCAGCAAAAGCCTGTTTGATTTTATCTGCTTTGGCAGTCGGAGCCAACTGTCTCAATTGCTCCAAGCCCTGCTCGGTCAACAAATGGGGTTCAAACAAGGCCTTGACCTTATTGAACTCTAATGTTTCTAATATTTTCTTGTTCATCTTTATTTCCTTGTCTTTGAATGTCTAGGTGTATGATACTCAATAAAAATCAAAGAGCAAACTAGGAAGCTAGCCGCAGGTTGCTCAAAACAGTGTTTTGAGGTTGCAGATGGAAGCTGACGTGGTTTGAAGAGATTTTCGAAGAGTATTAGATTTTTACATTCTGATAGATTCGAGTCAAATCTGTAAACAAAGGGCTAGGAAAATTCCTGCCCTTTTTATCCGATTAAATTTGTCACCCAGATTTGTTTGAGCCAACTGGTTGTTACTGGTATGCTCTGGATGATATGTTTTGCGACGATACTCTTTTCAAGAGGATTTTGTATAGCTGCCATGGGGATGGTCGCCAAGATTGTCAAGGCCATTTGCAAGACAAATAAGGTCACCAACATGGACAAGACACCTGCTGAAACTTGGAACAACTTACCACCCAGTTTTTTACTAGGAAGTAAGTGTAATAGGAGACCAAGCAAACGACCGATACTATAGACAATCCCAAATACAAGCAAGTAACCGATCCCTGCGTAAAAGACCTTATCCAGCTGAAAGAGTTGATCCGATGGGAAAAAGAAAGTTCCCTGACCTTCCTGCGGATTTGCATAAGGAAGTAATAAATGGAACTGCTCTCCAAGTCCCTTATAAAACTGGCCAGCCATAAAAGCCGATGCCATAGCTGAAATCAGGTAATAAATCTGTAAGAGCAGGCCTCTCCGATAGCCGATATAAAATCCCCAAGCCAAGACCAATAGAAGAAGGAGTGAAATCATAAGGAATCCTCAATCTTGCTCTGTTCTTGCTTGCAAGTCACAAGCTTGTGACGGAGTTCTTCTAGCTCTTGTTCCTTATCGTCAAATTCAATCTCACGGCTGAGCTGAGTTGATAAACAGTTGACTGCCAACAAAAGAGCGATTGTTTCATCATCTGCGCTAGGCATTTGTTCTTTAATTGCTTGGTATTTTTCTGTCGCAACCTTGGCGATTTCCTCCATAAAGAGATTATCATGCTCGCTTGTCAAGGTTAATGATTTTTTTCCGAATGTAAATTTGAATCGATTTAGATTTGCCATAAAATTCACCTCACGATATTATACCAAAATTCGCTAACTTTGTCAGTTTTTACAAATTTGCCTGCTTTTATGGTACAATAGAAACTATGGCAAGTATAACACTCACACCAATCGAAAAGGAGATTCAGGCTTTTCTTGAACACTATCAAAGCAGTCTGGCTCCCAGTAAGAATCCCTATATCCGCTACTTTTTGAAACTACCTCAGGCAACGGTTTCTATCTATACTTCTGGAAAGGTCTTGCTTCAGGGTGAAGGGGCTGAGAAATACGCCAGTTTCTTTGGCTATCAGCTTGCAGAGGAAATCAGCGGACAAAATCTTCCTTTGATTGGGACAGATGAGGTGGGGAATGGTTCCTACTTTGGTGGACTTGCAGTTGTGGCTTCCTTTGTCACACCTGACCAGCATGACTTCTTGCGAAAACTCGGTGTGGGGGATTCTAAAACTCTGACCGACCAAAAGATTCGTCAGATTGCCCCTATTCTCAAGGAAAAAATCCAGCACCAGGCCCTGCTTCTCTCACCAAGCAAGTACAACGAGGTCATCGGAGAACGCTACAATGCTGTTTCTGTTAAGGTAGCCCTCCATAACCAGGCTATCTATCTCCTCCTTCAAAAAGGTGCTCAGCCTGAGAAAATTGTGATTGATGCCTTTACCAGTGCTAAAAATTATGACAAGTACTTGGCACAAGAGGCCAATCGTTTCAGCAATCCTATCAGCTTAGAAGAAAAGGCTGAGGGCAAATACTTGGCTGTAGCAGTTTCTTCTATCATTGCGCGTGATCTTTTTCTGGAAAATCTTGAAAATCTAGGACGAGAACTAGGTTATCAACTTCCAAGTGGAGCTGGAACGGCTTCTGATAAGGTAGCTAGCCAGATTTTACAAGCCTATGGTATGCAGGGACTCAATTTCTGCGCCAAACTGCACTTTAAAAATACTGAAAAAGCGAAAAAACGCTTAGAAAGGTAAGTTATGAATTCATTTAAAAATTTCTTAAAAGAGTGGGGATTATTCCTCCTGATTCTGTCATTACTAGCTTTGAGCCGTATCTTTTTTTGGAGTAATGTCCGCGTAGAAGGACATTCCATGGATCCGACTCTAGCGGATGGCGAAATTCTCTTTGTTGTTAAGCACCTTCCTATTGACCGTTTTGATATCGTGGTGGCCCATGAGGAAGATGGCAATAAGGACATCGTTAAGCGCGTGATCGGAATGCCTGGCGACACCATCCGTTACGAAAACGATAAACTTTACATCAATGATAAAGAGACGGATGAGCCTTACCTAGCTGACTACATCAAACGTTTCAAGGATGATAAACTCCAAAGCACCTACTCAGGCAAGGGCTTTGAAGGAAATAAAGGAACTTTCTTTAGAAGTATCGCTGAAAAAGCTCAAGCCTTCACAGTCGATGTCAACTACAATACCAACTTTAGCTTTACTGTCCCAGAAGGAGAATACCTTCTCCTCGGAGATGACCGCTTGGTTTCAAGCGACAGCCGTCACGTAGGTACCTTCAAAGCAAAAGATATCACAGGGGAAGCTAAATTCCGCTTCTGGCCAATCACCCGTATCGGAACATTTTAAGAGACCTAAGAGGCCGAGAATCAAGAATCTCAGCCTCTTCTTCTATCGTGAGAATATGATTATTCACTATCCAGTTTGATTAAGATAGAAACAAAGTTATACTCAATGAAAATCAAAGAGCAAACTAGGAAGCTAGCCGCAGGTTGCTCAAAACAGTGTTTTGAGGTTGCAGATAGAGCTGACGTGGTTTGAAGAGATTTTCGAAGAGTATTAACTCTCACCTATTTATGCAAAGGAATCTTATGGAAGTTTATTTTTCAGGAACCATTGAACGGATTATTTTTGAAAATCCCAGCAATTTTTATCGCATCCTCCTCCTAGAAATCGAAGATACGGACGCAGAGGATTTTGATGACTTTGAAATCATTGTCACGGGCACTATGGCTGACGTGATTGAGGGAGAAGACTATACTTTTTGGGGGCAAATTGTCCAGCACTCCAAGTATGGGGAGCAACTGCAAATCAGCCGGTATGAACGCGCAAAACCAACTAGCAAGGGATTGGTTAAGTACTTTTCAAGTAGCCATTTCAAGGGAATTGGTCTCAAGACAGCTCAGAAAATAGTGGACACCTATGGCGACAATACCATTGACGAAATTTTGCAACACCCAGAAAAGTTAGAAGGCATCGCAGGACTCTCTGCCAAAAATCGCGAGGCTTTCGTCTCCACCCTCCGTCTCAACTACGGAACCGAGATGGTTTTAGCCAAACTAGCCAACTACGGCATTCCCAACAAACTAGCCTTTCAGATTCAAGACTTTTACAAGGAAGAAACCCTTGATGTGGTTGAAAATTATCCCTACCAGTTGGTTGAGGATATCAAGGGTTTGGGCTTTACCATTGCTGACCAATTAGCAGAAGAACTAGGAATCGAAAGTCAGGCTCCTGAACGCTTCCGCGCCGGGCTAGTTCACAGTCTTTTTCAGGCCTGTATGGAAACAGGGGACACCTATGTTGAAGCTCGGGATTTGCTAGAACAAACTCTCACTCTCCTTGAGTCTTCCCGCCCCGTGGAACTGGATCCCAGCCAAGTGGCCCAAGAACTCTCCTACCTGATTGAAGAAGACAAGGTCCAGCAGATTGATACCAAAATTTTTGACAACAGCCTCTTTTTCGCTGAGGAAGGCATCCGCAGTCACTTGGTTCGTATCCTTGAAAAAGGAAAACAGAAGAGCCAGGATTTAGAAACCATTCAAAAACATATCGCTACTGTCGAGGAAAAGCTGGGGATTGAGTATGATAGCATTCAAAAACAAGCTATCTGTGATGCTATCCAGAACAAGGTCTTTATCCTAACAGGTGGACCTGGTACTGGTAAGACAACGGTTATCAATGGTATCATCGCTGTTTATGCCCTTTTAGAAGGACTTGACCTCAGGAAAAAAAGCAACCTACCTATTCTTCTTGCCGCTCCAACTGGACGAGCAGCTCGCCGCATGAATGAATTGACAGGCTTGCCTAGCGCGACCATACACCGTCATTTAGGAATGACAGGTGACGATGACACCAGTCATCTGGAAGATTATCTGGATGCCGACTTTATTATCGTGGATGAATTTTCTATGGTGGATACTTGGCTGGCCAACCAACTCTTCTCCAACATCTCTTCTAACAGCAAGATCCTCATCGTGGGTGACAGCGACCAGTTGCCGTCTGTCAGTCCTGGACAGGTTCTAGCGGATCTGCTTTATATTCCCTTGATTCCTCAGACTCGCTTGGAAAAAATTTATCGACAAAGCGAAGAATCAACCATCGTCACTCTAGCTAGTCAGATTCGACAGGGTATCCTGCCAGCTGATTTCACCCAGAAAAAAGCAGACCGTTCCTACTTTGAAATTGCTAGTGCCCATATCCCTGCTACTATTGAGAAAATCTTAGGCGCTGCCCTCAGAAGTGGTATTCCTGCCCGTGATATTCAGGTTCTGGCTCCCATGTACCGAGGTACTGCAGGGATTGATGCCATCAACCAGCTCATGCAAGACCTCCTGAACCCACCACAAAAAGAGCAACTCAGTTTTGAAGCTCCCCAGTGCCACTATCGTAAGGGCGACAAGGTCATTCATTTGGTCAACGATGCTGAAATCAATGTCTTTAATGGAGATTTAGGAGCCATCACAGACCTGATTCCTGGTAAATACACCGAGTCGAAACAAGACGAAATTGTCATTGATTTTGATGGCAACGAGGTCTCTTATCCACGTAACGAATGGTACAAGATTCGCCTAGCATATGCCATGAGTATCCATAAGTCCCAGGGAAGCGAGTTTCCTGTTGTCATCCTACCTATCACTAGTGCTAGCAGGCGTATGCTAGAGCGCAATCTTATCTATACAGCTATTACACGCGCCAAAAGCAAGCTTATCTTACTAGGCGAATTACAAGCCTTCGACTATGCTACCCAGCACATCGGAACTGCCCGAAAAACCTATCTGATTGAACGCTTCAGTGATTTATTGGAGAATGTTGAAGAAAAGCAACCAGCTATCTCTGAAACAGTCACATCAAGTACCTCTGAACAATCCTACATCCTGACAGAAGAAAACTGGGACAGCATCCCCGCCATGATTGGGATTACAGACGTAGACCTCAAAGAGATTTTTGGAAAATAGTGCATAAGAAAACCCACCAATTCAGGTGGGATTTTTGTTTATTAAGATTATTTTACTGTTGCTGTGCTTGTGATCAATTCAACAGCTTTTTTGATTGTGATATCGTGTTTCAACATATCAGCTGAAAGCAAGCTTTGTACTTGTGCCACTTCCATGTTGTAATCTGCTGCCAATTGCTCGATTTCTTTTTGGATTTCTTCTTCTGAAGCATCAAATCCTTCAGCTTTGGCAACTGCTTCGATAACAAGGTTAGTCTTAGTACGTGACTCAGCTTCTCCCTCGTATTGTTTGTGAAGATCTTCTTGAGTAGTTCCAGTGATTTGGAAGTACATGTCAGGGTTGATACCTTGACGTTGCAAGTTTCCAAGGAATTCATTTACTGAACGGTGAACTTCTTCGTGGATCATTTCTTCTGGAAGTTCTACGATTTCAGCGTTTTCTACAGCTTTATCAATTGCTGCACCTTCAACTGCATCTTTGTAAGCTTCTTCTTTAGCAGCAGCCAATTCCTTGCGGTATTTTTCTTTCAATTCAGCAAGTGTTTCAACTTCTTCGTCGATGTCTTTTGCAAGTTCATCGTCAAGAGCTGGAACTTCTTTAGCTTTTACTTCGTGGATAGTTGTTACGAATTTAGCTTCTTTACCTGCAAGGTCTTCTGCTTGGTAGTCTTCTGGGAATGTTACGATAACATCAACAGTTTCACCAGCTGAGTGACCTACCAATTGGTCTTCGAAACCAGGGATGAATTGACCTGAACCAAGTCCAAGTGAGAAGTTTTCACCTTTTCCACCGTCAAATTCAACACCATCGATAGAACCAACGAAGTCGATGACAACAGTGTCGCCGTTTTCAGCAGCAGCTTCTTTGATAACCAATTCAGCCAAGTTGTTGCGTTCGCGTTCGATACGCTCTTCAACGTCAGCGTCAGTTACTTCTTTTTCTAGATCAACTGATACTTCAAGGTTTTTGTAGTCACCCAATTTTACTTCAGGTTTTGTAACAACTTCAGCAGTGATAACCCAGTCTTGACCTTTTTCCATTGAAGTTACGTCAATTTTTGGTTGTGCAACGACTTCAAGACCAGCTTCTTTTACAGCTGCTTCATAAGCGTTTGGCAAAAGAGCGTTCATAACGTCTTGGTAAAGTGACTCTTCACCAAATTTTTGGTCGAAGATAGGACGTGGAAGGTGACCTTTACGGAAACCTGGAACGTTAAGAGTTTTCTTTACTGAGTTAAATACACGGTCCAATTCTGGTTTGATTTGGTCTTGAGAGATAGTGAAAGTCAAGACACCACGGTTTGTTTCTTTGTTTTCAAATGATACAGACATTCTGTCATTTCTCCTTAAAATTTTTTAAATACAGTCTATTATAACATAAATGGGCGACTTTTTTCAAGTAATGACTGCGCTTTTCAATGATGGGGGGAGGTACGGTTTCTTCTTAGTTTTCTTTAGGATTCGAATATAATCTTATAAAAGATGTTTAATAATGGCTGATTACAGTAAAAAACGAATCGCCCAAACATCCCTCATTAGGCGATTCGTTTTTCTTATTTCACAACAGAAACATTGCCTGTTGAACCGTCATATCGAACAGTTTCTCCATAAAAACCTGAAATTCCTTTTTCAATATGCTCACGGAAATCATTCGGTAAAACTTTCATCTTCACGATTTCACCAGATTCATCTGCATAGCCTAAAATATGGTGATCTTTATATGATAATCCGTCCATAAACATTGTGAAATATCCAGTTACAAGTTTACCATTATGATCATTGGCATCTCTTAGATAAAGTTTATTGTCATTAATTGTAAATCCAGATGATTCTAGACTAATAACTGGACTTGAGTTTCTAATATAAAGTTCAGATCCAACTTTTTGAATAGGGAAGTGAGTAGTGAATTCTGGTAGATTCGCAACCTTACGTCCATCTGCTCCAAAGTAATATTTATTTGGTAAGTTTTGGAAATTCTTTATGACAGCTTTAGGATCAATTTCTTCCCCTGGTTTTTTATTATCAGTAATTGCATCTAAAGTATTTCGTTTTATATCGCCAATCTTTTGATAAGAAAAACGTTCAACAATAGGTTTGATATACCAGGCATTCTTTTCGATAACAACTCCATCTTTCTTATGAACAAGGTGATAGTCATAACCATCAGACAAAGTAACGATATCTGTAATAACTGTATCATCAAAAGGATCTTGTTCAACTTCACTTGGAAGTCTGGTTAACATATAACCATCCTTACCAATGACATAACTTTCCCCATC
>CAUOWW010000004.1:0-50791 GCA_963508345.1 uncultured bacterium | reverse complement strand
AAGCACCAACAATATCAAAGTGAGGAGCTTGTTCCTTGATGAACTCAATCAAGTCGGTTGCGTAGCGGAAATCCTTTTGTGGTTCCACATTAGGGATAATATCCCCACGAAGAGCCAAGATTTTCTGCACCCCAACCTTGTCCAAGTCGGCAATGGTTTCAGCAACCTTGTCCTTAGTCAAATAGATAGCTGGCAAGTGAGCAATAGTCGGAATCGCCAAATCATTTTGGATAAAGTCAGCCAAACGGACCGTCGTTTCCTTGATATTAAATTTATTATTGCTGGCAGTTACACTGATAAAGTGCGGCGCTAGCTCCTGCATATCTTGAAGGGCAGAAATAATGTTATCATTACCCACGGCTGGGTTGGGAGGGAACACTTCAAATGAGAGTGACGGTGTTTGGCGTGACATAGTCATTATCCTTTTCTAGTTGATTTTTTTCGTTAGCTGGATTCCTAGAATCCAAGTGAAACAGGCAGATTGACCAAACAACGCTTCTAGAGAAATCCTTATCTTACAATTTCTCACGCGCAGCTTTAGCTGCTTCAACAAGGCGGATCAAGCTTTCTTTTGTTTCTGGAATACCACGTGTTTTCAAACCACAGTCAGGGTTGATCCAAACTTTCTTGCTTGGTACTTTAGCAAGGATGGCTTCGATGGTGTGGTCGATTTCGCCTTCGTTAGGCACACGAGGTGAGTGGATATCGTAAACCCCAGGTCCAACTTCTGTTTGGAAGTTTTTCGCTTTGAGTTCGTCCAAGATTTCAAGGTTTGAACGGCTTGCCTCAAATGAGATAACGTCCGCATCCATGTTGTCTATAGCTGGAATGATATCTGTAAATTCTGAGTAACACATGTGAGTGTGGATTTGTGTGTCTGGCGCTACTGTTGAGTGTACCAAGCGGAAGGCAGGAATAGCCCAGTCAAGGTAGTCTTCGTACCAGTCGCTACGACGGAGTGGCAATTTTTCACGAAGAGCAGCCTCGTCGATTTGGATGATTTTCACACCAGCAGCTTCAAGGTCAAGCACTTCATCCTTGATAGCAAGGGCGATTTGAAGAGTAGAATCCTTGATAGAGATGTCTTCACGTGGGAATGACCAGTTGAGGATGGTAACAGGTCCAGTCAACATACCTTTAACAGGTTTGTTTGTACGGCTTTGTGCATAGCTAGACCATTTAACAGTGATAGGGTTGAGACGAGTGACATCACCCCAGATGATTGGTGGTTTCACCCCACGCATACCGTATGATTGTACCCAACCATTTTTAGAGAAGAGGTAACCTGACAAGTTTTGACCGAAGTACTCAACCATGTCATTACGCTCGAACTCACCGTGAACAAGGACATCAAAGTCGATATCTTCTTGCCATTTGATCCATTCATCGATCGTTTCAGCAAGGAAAGCGTCGTACTCTTCTTGAGACAATTCACCTTTACGGTAAGCCAAACGTTTAGCACGAACTTCTTTTGTTTGAGGGAATGAACCAATCGTTGTTGTTGGAAGAGCTGGAAGTTTGAAAGCTTCTTCTTGAATAGCTTCACGTTCTGCAAATGCTGGCAGACGAGTGTAGTCTGCGTCTGTCAAACCAGCGATACGCGCACGAAGTTCCGCATTTTCACCAACACGCTCAGTCGCAAAGAGTTCTTTGTTAGCTGCAAGTGCTTCTTCACCTTGACCATTGCGGATAGCATCCAAATCACGGATCTCATCTAATTTTTCAACTGCAAAGGCAAAGTGGTTCAAGATAGCTGGTTCAAATTCTTCATTAGCTGTTGTAAATGGCACATGAAGAAGTGAGCATGAGCTTGTCAATACGATGTTTTCAGCTGGGATTTGCTCAAGAACAGCCAAGCTCTTTTCGTAGTTGTTACGCCAGATGTTTTTACCATTGACAATACCTGCATAAAGAGTCTTGTCAGCTGGGAAGCCACCTTTAACCAATTCAAGAGTTTTCTTACCTTCAACGAAGTCAAGACCGATAGCATCTACTGGCAAGTTTACAAGGTCAGCGTAAACGTCACGAACGTCTCCGAAGTAAGTTTGAAGCAAGACTTCAAGACCTTTTTTGTCAGCCAAAAGTTTGTTGTAGAGGTTCAAGAAGAGAGCTTTTTCTTCAGCTGTCAAATCTTTTACAAGAGCCGCTTCATCCAATTGGATACGAGTCGCACCAAGTTCTGCCAATTTAGCAAAAACTTCTTGGTAAGCAGCCACTAAGCTGTCTACGAAGTCTTCTGCTTTCACGCCTTCTTCAAAGTCTGACAATTGAAGGAAAGTGAATGGACCTACAAGAACAGGACGAGTGTTCAAACCAAGTTCTTTGGCTTCTTGGAACTCATCAAAAATCTTGTGACCTGCAAGTTTGACTTGAGTGTCTTTTTCAAATTTAGGAACGATGTAGTGGTAGTTGGTGTTGAACCATTTCTTCATCGGAAGGGCACGAACATCCCCTTTTTCTCCTTGGTAACCACGACCCAAAGCAAAGTAACGTTCAAGGTCAGACAATTCCAAGTTTTGAACAGATGCAGGTACTACGTTGAAAAGGAAAGCAGCATCAAGGAAGTTGTCATAGTGAGAAAAGTCATTTGATGGGATTTCAGTGATGCCTTTTTCTTTGACAATGTTCCAGTGTTTTGCACGCAATTCTTTAGCCGCAGCCAAGAGTTCTTCTTCTGAGATTTCTTTTCTAAAGTATTTTTCAGTTGTAAATTTTAATTCGCGGAATTCACCCAAACGAGGGAAACCGATGATTGTAGTTGACATGTTTTGTCCTCCAAAAATTGTTGTTGAAACTATCTTAACAGAAAAGAAAGCGTCTGTATAATTGTAAAAAATTAGGCTTTGATATAGTTTGAAACTATATCTCTGTTTTAAACAAAAGAAAAAGACTTGAGAAAAATGCCTCAAATCCTTTGTGTATCTTGTTTTATAGCTCTATTTCAGTTAGACTGTTCAAACGCCTTATTAGTAATTCTTATAAGTAACTATGACTTGTTATTAGAAAAGACTATAGGTTGATCCCCTTCTCTCGGAGATTAGCTAGACACTCCTCATAGTATGCATCGTCATGTTCGCTATAGATAGGACTAGTCAACTTTTCCTCTGCTAAGTATTTATAAGAAGGGCAGATCTTACCTCGGTAGTTCTTGTCCAACCACTCTTGACTGACATTATAGCCACGGTTAGCCATCTCCTCCATGATCAAGTCATGATAGGCATAGAGACGATAAGGCGAGTGGGTAAAGACATAGTCCACCGTTGCATGCTTTCTGCCCCAGCCATTGCCACGGAGGGCACAGCACTCTCGATGCTGTCCCAAGAGTTGAGGACGAGGAAGCTTTGAAATCAAAGCCTCATGCCAAAGTCTCATGGGAGTCTCCTTTCAGTAAAGTCGAATGTTGCAAGTAGGTATTTGGGTAACGTTCAAGCAAATCTCGAGTCTTAGCGATTAAGTCTTCTTTAGAAGCCTGACCAAAGCGGTAGCGATCCAGCAAGAGCATATAGTCCTTGCGCTCAGCATCTGTCGCTTTCTTTTTGAAATAGCCCCAAATATGCTGAAAAGCATTGCAAACCTGACCCCTGTGTTCTGGAATCTGGCAGGCACGGTCAATCATCTCTTGAACCTGACTCACCTCCACCTCTTCATTCTTGAGATACTGACGAATCTCATTGTAAATATTGCTAGAATGACTCAAAACGAGGTATTTGTTTCTAGCCCAGAGTTGCTGGCACCGGGATTTTTGATTAGTTTGTTCCATCTTTCTCCTTGCTTTTTATCAGTTTCCAGGAAATATGGAAACAAAGTTGTATCTTAAAGATGAGCGAATAAATAGTATTTTTTATAGAGCCTGATTTTTCCAATAAATCTTAGTCAACAATCCTTAAATACCTGAATAAGTCTCTACTAACAACTGAATCTTACGTAAAACTTCTTGCTTTTTCCGTTCACGCGCTCCCTGTCTACGAGAAGTGGGTGGAATAATAGAATCTAAATCAGTCCCACTGTTTTCAGCATAACCTCGTTGAATTGATTTGTCTATGAATAATTGGTAATCAGCTACAAGTTTCTCAGACTCAGCTAGGTCATGGATTGCGATTTTCTTGCGCTCCTTGCCATATTCATAGAAAGCATTGATAATCCCATCATGGTCTTTCAATTTTTGCAAATCAGTGTCATTGATAAATCCAATAACCAACTCTTCTTTAGCACGAATATCGATACTAGAACGAATCACACGACTAACTTCTGCTTTCATTGCTTCTTTGGACTCAGAATTCTTCGATTTTTCAACAATCAATGCAAGAATGTAGTCCAGATTAATCTCATCTGTTTTTAAGAGTTCTATTTCAAATTCAACATCTGAAAGATCAATATCCAAATCCTTGGTCTTTTCATAATTTTTAAGGCTCAAAAATTCATCTCGAATTTCCACATAAGTGCTTCTTAAATCCTGAAGATAGCCTTCTGAAATAGGTTTGTCGGTTTCTTGAAATTCGTCATAATTTCGAAGAACATTATCAAGCTTCAACAACTCACCAAATAACTTAACAAACTCCTTCTTATCATGCTCTGTTTCAATTTCTTGCGGATTCGGGAATCTTTCCAGAATTTCCTGACAAACTGCAGTATAGCCTTTGACCTCGATACCCGTTACTTGGTCAACGAAACCATCCATATATTCACTAAAGCTTTTTTCTAAGATGATTTCAAGCTTATTGGTGTCTCCAAAAGTCTTAATAGCTTCTTGCGTAGCCTTTTCTAAATCACGGAAACAAACAATATTCCCAAAAGGTTTAACCTTGTTAAAAATTCGATTAGTTCTCGAGAAAGCCTGAATCAATCCATGATAACGTAGATTTTTATCGACAAAGAGAGTATTCATGGTCGGAGCATCAAATCCTGTCAAGAACATACCCACTACAATCAGTAAATCCACTTCCTTGGACTTAACTCGTTTAGAAAGGTCACGATAGTAATTTTGAAACTCTTTACCATCTGTCGAAAAGTTCGTCTTGAACATTTGATTATAGTCGTAGATTGCCTTAGCCAGAAACTCTTTAGAAGATAGAGACATAGCTGTATCTTGAGGGTCTAGCTCTTCGTCTTGAATTTCCCCATAAGCTGACTGTTCTTCGTTAGGTGCAAAGCTAAAAATGGTTGCAACTTTTAAGCGTTTAGCTTCTGGTAAAGCTGCTTGTTGTCGCTGGATTTCTTCATAGTATAATTTTGCTGCTTCAATACTTTGTACAGCCAGCATGGCATTAAATCCAAACAGTTGTTTTTGCTTATGAGTATAATGTTGATTTCGATGCGTTTTGTCATTATAAACTCTCAACAGGTACTCTGTGATGGTTGCTATCCGTTCTGGATGCAAAAGGAGTTCCTTCTCCATCTTTTTGAGTTTCTTCTCATCAAGCTCTTGACCAACTGCTTTTTCTGCTTCTCTATATTTATTGATTTCAGGCTTGATATAGTTATAGTCAACCTTGAACTTCAATACTTTTTTATCTCGAATAGCATCTGTGATAACGTAATTATGAAGTTGTTCTCCAAAAACTTCCTGGGTCGTTTCACCCGTTAAGCTATTTTCTGGGAAAATCGGTGTTCCTGTAAATCCATACAAAGCATACTGTTTAAAGGCCTTCTTAATCCGCTTCTGCGCCTTCCCAAACTGCGAACGATGACACTCATCAAAAATCAAGACACATTTTTTAGCATAGACTTCATGATTTGGATTTGCTGTGATAAACTTGTTTAACTTTTGAATAGTTGTGACAACGATTAGATCATCATTTTCTTCGATACTTCGTTGGAGTTCTTTGGTATTGTTACTACCATTGACTGAATTTGGCTGGAATTTTTGATACTCCTTCATGGTCTGGTAGTCAAGGTCTTTTCTATCAACGACGAATATCACTTTGTCAACGTAATTCAACTCTGTTGCCAAGCGTGCAGTCTTAAAGCTGGTCAAAGTTTTCCCAGAACCCGTCGTATGCCAGATATAGCCACAAGCATTGATAGAGCCAAAGTTTTTCATCTCATTAGATGAATGAATCTTGCGTATTATACTCTCAGTAGCTGCTATCTGATAAGGACGCATGATGAGCAAGGTATTATCAGCATCAAAAACACAATACTTGGTCAAAACTTCTAAGAGCACTCGCTTGCTTAAGAAAGTGACAGTAAAGTCTTCTAAATCGTGAATTGTTTTATTCTTACGGTCTGCCCATTCACAGGTGAACTCATAGTGATTTTTATTTTGAGCAGTCGTATTAGCAAAGTAGCGTGTATAAGTCCCATTGGAAATAACAAAAATCTGAATATACTTATACAGAGAATTCTCGCTATTGAAACTTTCCTTACTATATCTATGGATTTGTTCAAAAGCTTCTTTAAGACTAACACCACGTCTTTTCAATTCAATCTGAACTAAAGGAAGGCCATTTACCAATATGGTGACATCATAACGATTGGTATGGCTACCTAGTTGGGTCACTTGGTTAATGACCTGCATGCTGTTGTTATGAATGTTTTTCTTATCAATGATGGAAATATTTTTAATCCGTCCATCATCAAAAACAAAGTCATAGATATGATTTTCTTGAATTTTTCGAGTTTTTTCAACTAGACCTTCATTGGGACAGTCTAAATACTCTACCACAAAGCGATCCCACTCAGCATTCGAAAAAGTCACCTTATTAAGTTTTTCTATTTGCACCTTGGCATTTGCTAAGAGCTCTTCAGGCGTATGGATATCTAGTCGTTCGTAGTTAAGATAATTTACCAAATCAGAAATCAACTGATTTTCTAGGTCAGCCTCAGACTGATATTCTCTATCTGTGCGATACTCTGGTTGATACTCAGCCAAGAGAATCCCTTCATTCGTTTCCGCAATAACTTCATGTATTTTTGAATAATCAACCATTTTCATTTTCCTCTTTTGGGTTAAATTTATATTTTTTCTCAAAACTATTGAATAAATCTATTAAGGTATTTTTTTCTCTTTCTAGCAATTCTCTAAACTCCAAGTCCGATTGACGATTATGAGTGAATAAATCAAACCTTTGAGCATATGGTTCTAAATTTTCTTTGGTAATCTCCTCACCTGCCACCTCTAATCCTAATAAAACATCTTCCCATCTACTATAGCCTAAAAATGTGGCTGTTTTCTCTGACAGATTTCTAAACAAAGCATAATGAAATTTTTCTACTTGTCCACTGTCTACAGCTTTACGTAGCACTTCTCTCACCTTTAGGTGGTATCCGAAGGGAGAATCTTTCTCAACGTCAGTTAAAATATATCTGACTTTGTCCTCCTTATCAACTTCTTTTTTCATAACATAAAAGGACTTTTTTTTATTTGGTATTTTTCTGTCAAACCGTATTTCATTGTACAAAACATTATAAAAAAGTGGTTGGTGAGAAGAAATAATAAACTTTAAATCAGTGTGTTTAGATTTAGCAATAATTTCCTTTAAAAAAATAGCGGAATCAATAGTATTGTTATCATCTAACGAAGAAATTGGATCGTCAATATAAATATACTTAAAGTCCTGAAAATCAGAGTCAATATCTGGATCGCTTAACTCCTCAATAATAAGTTCCAAAAGAGTTAGGAATATAGACCAAACAAATATCCTCTCCTCACCTCTAGAAATTTTGACTGTATCACCATCTAAAGTAAAGCGAATTCCCTTAAAATCACTTATCAATCTTGGAACACGCTGGTCTCCAATAATATCAAAAATTGGGAATCCCGAACTATCATTAGCCTGTCTCTCAATATCTTCAAAATTTGGAACTATGAGGTTATGGACATACTTCTGAAAGTTGATAATGACTTGTTCAAATTGTTGCTGTTCTTCTAAAAACTTACCAAAAAAAGTGCGCTTATCATATTTGAGGTAACGATCTTCATCATTTTCTAAATCATTTTCCCAAGTAAAAAGATCTTCTGTAAAAGCGTTAAAATAAAGTATTTTCTTTACTTTTGACTCTCCATCATTTTCCGAGATATTTAATTTATCCTTTAAAATTGTAGATAGCCTCGTTTTCCCTGTAGCATTAAAAGCATAAATTAAATGTACCTTCTTATTACTTGAGATTAGTTCGTCTGCAATATCTTCCAATGTATTAAATACTTTATCATCCGCCATAATTCACTTTTCCTTATTCATTAAAATTGAGTAATTGATTTCTCCAGTATTCATACTGCTTCTGTCTTAGTTCGATTTCTTTTGGAAGACCCTCAGAAAGAGAGCTCGTTAAGGTGTTGAAATTGTCAAGAATGGAGACAATTCTTTTTTGTTCAGTGATAGGTGGAAGAACAATTTTAAATTTTTCCATATCCTTCGAATTGATACGAACAACTTTCGTTCCAGTTACTTTTCTTTCCTTTTGAGATTGAAAATATGTAGACCGGAACCAATAATTTAAGTAACGTGAGTTTTGGCTCGTTTGAATGATATAACTATCTCCAGAAATTCCAATCTCTTCTTTACCTTCCCAAACAATTGCTTTCCCAACATCTTCAACATTCTCAGATGTTGTTGCCATTATCAAATCATTAGGATAGGCTTTTTTTAGTTTTTCAAATACTATTTCACTAGTTTTGGAAAGAGTTTCAGCAACTGTAAAATCGTATTTGGTGTAAATTTGTCCGTAGTGAATAACAGATTTCCCAATTTCTGAAAAATCTTTCTTCTGAAGACCATTTCCTCTTACAAAGTCACAAATAGCTCCCAACTCCACTCGAATTGGACCAAATACCCACTGTAAAAGTTTGATAATAGCGGAGTTGTCCCACTCCTCTACTCCACTCTCAGTGTACTCGCCTTCGGCGATGAATGTCAAGAGTTTTTCTCTAAAAAAATCGTACTGTTTTTGACGAAGTTCAATCTCCTTGGGAAGTCCGATATTTAAGTCGTTACAAACCGTATCAAAGTTGTCTAGAACTTGAACAATACGAGATTGAATTTCAGGTTCCACATATGGTATTGGAAAATTTCTTAATTTCCCAAGTCCAAGAAACACTTGACTACCTTTACTACTATTACTTGAAATATAATCTTTGGCATATGTTGACTGTAAATAATGTAATAAATATCTTGCTAAAATTCTACTTTGTGTCTTAATCAATCCTACGTTTTTAATAGCAAAGTCTGGTTCCTCAGTAATATGAGCTACTTCTCCAACAGTTCCAATCATAGTAAATAACAAATCATCAATATCAACTTTACTTCTTTTGTTAATATTATCAAAGTCAGATTCACTTATAAAATAAGCACTATCAAAATTTATCGAACCATTTTTGACATTTTTGGAGGTTATTAAATATTTACCAAAAGCTTTTTTATTTGGCGAGTCATGTGCTCCATCGCGCACATCACAAACTTCCCCCAGTAACTTCCACTCAACCTGATAAACCTCGTCCTCAAATGATAAGAGTTTATCTCGATAAAAAGAATATTGCTTTTTACGCGAGGTCAATTCTGAGGTCAATTCTGAGGTCAATTCTGTAACATAATCAGTGAATTTGTCAAGTGTTTGCACGATTTTTTCTTGAAGTTCTAGAGGGGGAATTGGAATAAGAAACTTTGAATAAGTTCCAATCCATTGTCTACCATGTTGATCTGGTTTATAAGTTATTGTACCCAAATAATGCCATACATAGCGTAATAAAACTTCGTTTTCAAATTCATCTTTTATCGTTAGCATTTTCATTGCTGATGATTTTACTTTAAATTTAAAATCTACCCATTGTTTTGATGTAGTAAAATCATCAAAAATGATAACAGGATTGTTTTCGCTAGCATGATAAATACCGTCTTTTTCATTTGTATAGCCTAGAATAAATGATTGTCCCGCAGTTAAAACAGGAATTTCATTACTGTCAGTATAAGCTTTACTTGATACAATATATTTGGTTGGTTGCTCATAATCTACCACTTCCCCCAACTCTTTCCATTCAACAGAACAGTTTTGGATTTCTTCTAGGATGTTCATCAGCTCCCTCCTTCCTTGGCGAGATTTTCAATGCTTTTAATTTCCTTGAGGTAATCTTTTTCAACTTGACTGAGGGTCTTGGTTTGATAGCTCTTATATTCCTTATCTATCTTCTGCTTCATCTGTTCACGAGAGATAGAGCCACTGTTATCTAGCAAGTCTTCTCCAGTAGCCTGAAGGATACGATCTACGTGTGTCACCCAGTCAGCCATAGTCATGACTTCTTCTCGCTCTGCCTGTCTTTCAGCAAAGTCTAGGTATCCTGATACAAGCTGATTAAGCCCACGAAGTTCCTTTTCTGTCAGATAATTCTTGGCAACTTTTGCTTCAGATAGAGTAGGGAGGTCTCCCTTAAAGGTAGTCAATCCCATAAACTCCTTTTCACTATCAACACGATTGTAGATGAGTTCGCTCGCAGTATTGTGGTGAATGGCATAATGCATCTTGTTTTGAACCGTCGCAAAAAATTTCTTTGCCTCTGCTGAATGTGCATTGTAGTCACTTGATGTAGCAAAGAGATCCAAGACCTGACGGTAAAAGACTTTTTCACTCGAGCGAATGTCTCGAATTCTTTCAAGAAGTTCTTTAAAGTAAGAGCCTCCACCCAAGTTTTTCAGACGCTCATCATCCATAGCGAAGCCCTTAATCAGATACTCTTTCAAGACTGTAGAAGCATAGTGTCTAAACTGGATTCCACGCGGGGAACGTACTCGATAGCCAATCGCCAAAATCATATCGAGATTATAGTAGGCAACATTTCGCTGAACACTTCTATTCCCCTCATTTTGAACTGTCAACTTATAGTTGACAGTTGCCTCTTCCGATAATTCATCATCTTCAAATATTGCCTTGATATGTTTACTAATATTTTGCTTGGAAGTTTGAAAGAGCTCAGCTAGCTCCTGTTGGGTCAGCCAAACCGTCCCATTATCCAAGTGGAGTTCAATAGCAGACTCGCCGTCATCTGTTCTATAGAGAATTACATCATTTGCCATTGCTCAGCTCCTCTACAATCTTGTCTATCTCTGCACGCAAGTGGTCAATTTTAGCAACAGTCTCAGCGATTTCTTTATTGAGAACATCTATATCAATCTTCTCACGTGTATCTTCTTGTTCGACATAGGTTGAAACAGATAGGTTATAATCCTGCTCTGAACCAATCACATCATTATCAACAAGAGCAGATTTATAGTCAACATTTTGATAATTAGAGAATAATTCAACTATATGTTCGATATTACTATCCGTCAAAACATTGTTGTTGGTCTCTTTTTTGAATTCCTTACTCGCATCGATAAAGAGCGTTTTATTCTCTAGTTTATTTTTTGCTAGAACTAAGATAGTTGTCGCAATAGAAGTTCCAAAGAAGAGATTGTCTGGAAGTGAAATCACTGCTTCAACAAAGTTGTTATCTACCAGATACTGACGAATTGTCTTTTCAGCTCCTCCACGATAGAAAATCCCTGGGAAACAAACAATGGCTGCCCGACCTTTATTGGACAAATGATTGAGACTATGCATGATAAAGGCAAAGTCAGCTTTTGACTTGGGTGCTAGTTTCCCTGCAGGAGCGAAACGGTCATCATTTATCAGAGTTGGGTCTCCATCTCCCACCCATTTGACAGAGTACGGAGGGTTAGAAACGATAGCATCGAACGGCTTTTCTTCCAGATGCTGAGGATTTAAAAGGGTATCTCCTCGCTTAATATCAAAGTTGTTGTAGTTGATATTGTGCAAGAACATATTCATACGAGCCAAGTTATAGTTGGTCATGTTAATTTCTTGACCAAAGAATCCATCTTCCAAGATATGATCTTCATATTGTTTTTTCATTTGAAGAAGTAGTGACCCTGAACCACATGTCGGGTCATAGACCTTATTAATCTTGTCCTTCCCGACCATCACTAAACGAGCCAATAGTTTAGATACTGTCTGTGGTGTGAAAAATTCTCCACCACTTTTTCCTGCATTACTAGCATAGTTTGAAATCAAGAACTCATAGGCATCCCCAAAGGCATCGATGTCATTTTCCTCAAAGTTGCCAAAGTTAATACTATTGATACCATTTAGAATGTCAGAAAGGCGTTTATTTTTTTCTGGAACAGTTCCACCAAGGATGTTGCTTCGTGTATCCAAGTTATCAAACAAACCTTTGATATCATCTTCTGATTTGAAGCCAATCGCTGACTTCTCAATAGCTTGGAAAATATTGGCCAAGTCTTCGTTTAAATTTTCATTTTGCGAAGCATTCTCGACAACATTTTCAAATAGTTGACTCGGAAGGATAAAGAATCCCTTATCCTCAACTGTCCCTGTTTTGAAATCTTGTTCAGCTTCTTGGTCACTCAATTCAGCATAACGGAATTCTAAGTCGCCAGCTTCATGCTCAGCGCGGTCAAAATAGTCTGCCATGTGCTCTGAAATAAAGCGATAGAAAAGGATACCTAGGATATATTGCTTAAAATCCCAACCATCTACAGCACCACGAACATCATCCGCAATCGCCCAAATTTTACGATGCAGTTCCTTGCGTTCTGCATTTTCTTTACTTGCCATTTTTACTTCCCTTATTAAATAAATGTATTATCTTTTCTATTTTATCATATTTTAAGAAAACCCACTCGAACTAGGAAGGACGAGTGGGTTATGAACTATTTTTAAAATAATATTTGACAATTGTTTTCTATAAATTCAATTACTTTTTGACTTTATCATGGTAGTAGAGCATCTTTCATACCATCCTTATCATCACTCTTTATAAATACAATTTTCTGTTTCCCTGTTAATTCAATCAGCTTTTCTTTACCTAGAATGATTGCTAGATTCTTAATAATTGAACGTTTTGCTTGCTCATCAAAATAAGTGAAAATAAATCTAGAATTATATTTCCTTGTTATTGTTAATTCAAAACATTTTTGAAATATCTCTTTATCTAGAGGATCTACAGAGTGACCAAACACAACTATATTTTTAGAAGTACCTTGGATGGTTTGTAAATTGCTTCCTGGGATATCTCTTTTCTTTAAATTTCTTATACAAAAAAAATCCTCAAACTTTTTTCCAGTTTCCTTAACAACTCGTTGATAGTATTTCTGGTAAGGAATCAAATCACTATTAACATTAATTTCTTTATCTTCAATTCCAAAAACCATAGTATTGATACGACTGAAAGTTCTATCTAAATCAATTCGCCCATGTATGAAATGAGTTTTCTCCTCAGAGGTCCCGTAGAGACGACTTGATGTGTTAGTATAATTAAAGTTTAGGACAGAAGAATTTGACAAATCTGATATTGCATCTAGGGCTGTTGGACTTGCTTCAATCCTTTGAATATCAAAATCAAGGTAGTCCAAATAAGACAGATAGATTTCTAGCAGTTCAATTAATAAATCAAGTTGCCTGATAAATTCGTTATTTAATTCATCCAATGCAACTTCTCTTTCTAAAAAACTCCAGCCTTTTTCATCGAATAGGGAGAGGAAAGTATCTGCAATATATGATTTTGAACTGTAATTAACACTCATACGCCAATCAATCTTATGTTGCTCTATAATACGTGCTAGCGGTCTATTAAATTGATTAGAGTATAGCAAGCTACTGTTTTCTTTAAAATACATTATTGCATCTGCTAGTTGCGAAATCATGATTTCAAGATTAGACCAATTCTCTCCAAGGGTATCTTTATTTTCGTTAATAAATCTCAAATATAAATTATTTTTGTATTTATCAATATCTATATTTTTAGAATCTAGAAAATCTTGTAAATCACTTTCCGGTTCAGTGAATAATCTCTGTTCAAACTCAATAAAATTTGTATACTTCGTTTTTCGCCCCATCGCGATATCAAAACCATTGCCCAAAATTAGAATAGTATCTGCCATGAATTTTTCTCCTTTACATAATAGATAATTACTAAAATTATACCACGAATCCACAAAAATCCCCTTAGAAATCCGCTTCTAATGGGTTGTCTTTATCCTGCTACTTGGGATGGTTCTGCTGGTTTGGTCTTTTTATCTTTCTTGCTACTAGTGATGAGACGGCGCTTGCTATCTCGGATGCTATTGAGTTCCTTGAGGAGTTGAGTCAGGTGTTCCTTTTCAGGGTAGGCTTCTGCACTGGCTACGGTATAACGCATAAAAAGGTCGTAGCTAGTTGAAAGTTCAGTACGGAGTTGTCTGGTCTTGCCAACTTCCTTGGCAGACTTAGAAGCACGCGCCTTACTTTCCACTTGGTCATATTCCTCTTGAGCATTGACCACCGCCGTCAGCATAGGAGTCAGTCCTAGACTTGTCACTGCCTCATGATAGGGTGTTTCACTAAGCTTTTTGAGAAGGCTCTTGATTTCTGCCGTTTCTACATCGTTGCTGTGCTTAGTGATGTCCTTGTACTTGGCAAAGACTGGTTTCAGAGTTTCATGAGCTTGGCATCCTTAATCTTAGCAAATCCTCTATGAAGGGTAAAGAGACCGACCAAGGCACTATCACGATTGCGATCGACTTCTGTCAGATTACTAGACTCTTTCGTCTCCACTGCCGCAAGTTGAGCTTGAAAATCATCCAGCTTGGTTTTGAAGGGTTCCAAATGTTTGGCATACATATCCTCATCCTTGTTTGCCTTAGAAAAAGTCGCCAAACTTTGATGAGTATCCATCATTAGGCTTTCAAACTCACGGTTGGTAAAGTTGCTGTAACTAAGTGGGCGAATAGCGTATGTTTTTGTCATGATGATATCCTTTCTATGTTCCATTATGTAATCTTTTAAATTAATTCTAACAGTTACTTTAAAAAATTTTACCCCCATCCGCTCAACTGTCATTATTTTCATCTAAAATGTACTTTTCAGAACAAATCAGACATTCCAAAAATAAAAAATCCCTATCTGACTAGACATACATTCCGTCCATCAGATAGAAACTCTTACTATTTTTAGATTTTAACTTTTCTAGCTTTAGAATACATATAAACTTTAGGGAAGACGACTATTCGGAAGCTAGAAGACCTCAAAACTTTCGTAGATAAGCTATTTGAAACGTAGAATACTTGTGAATTTATGGAATGACTGTTATTCTAAGCTCAGATTACATGTAAATTTTAGGAACGAGACCTATTCTAAGTCTCGAAGACCTATTCACTATCCATTCCTCATCAAAAATACTCATTCCCCCTTTCTCCTCCAAAATATGGTATAGTAGAAATATACTATCTATGAGGAGTTTACATGTCACAGGATAAACAAATGAAAGCTGTTTCTCCCCTTCTACAGCAAGTTATCAATATCTCATCGATTGTCGGTGGGGTTGGGAGTTTGATTTTCTGTATTTGGGCTTATCAGGCTGGGATTTTACAGTCTAAAGAAACCCTCTCTGCCTTCATCCAGCAGGCAGGTATCTGGGGGCCACCTCTCTTTATCTTTTTACAGATTTTACAAACGGTCGTTCCTATCATTCCAGGGGCCTTGACCTCGGTAGCTGGGGTCTTTATCTACGGCCACATCATCGGGACTATTTACAACTATATCGGCATCGTGATTGGCTGTGCCATTATCTTTTATCTGGTGCGACTCTATGGGGCCGCCTTTGTCCAGTCTGTCGTCAGCAAGCGCACCTATGACAAGTATATCGGCTGGTTGGATAAGGGCAATCGTTTTGACCGTTTCTTTATCTTTATGATGATTTGGCCCATTAGTCCAGCTGACTTTCTCTGTATGCTGGCTGCCCTGACCAAGATGAGCTTCAAGCGCTATATGACCATCATCATTCTGACCAAGCCCTTTACCCTCGTGGTTTATACCTACGGTCTGACCTATATTATCGACTTCTTCTGGCAAATGCTTTGACATGTAAAAAATCCGTTTGGTTTCCCAAGCGGATTTTTAGAGCATAGATTGATTATAGCTTGATACTAAATATACTTTGGTATGGAAATCATGCCTATTTTTCGATAATGAGGCGAGGACTTACCTAGCCTTTCCGCCGTGATAGAAACACCTGAAATCTAATGGTTTCAGGTGTTCGGAAACTTTGAGACATTAGGCTCAAAGTTTAGGTATGGAATTTCGAAGAAAGTCGCTACCGTCCGTAATCACTTAAGGAAAGGCTCAAAAACATTGTTTTCAACCACAAAATCCGTTTGGTTTCCCAAGCGGATTTTGTGCTTTATTTTGAAACTTCTTTTGCAAGGACAAAGTTCCCAAGAGTAGCAGAACCATTTCCTGCGACTGCTGGCGTCACGATGTAGTCACGCACATCTGGCACTGGTAGGTAGCCATTGAGAAGAGCTGTGAATTTCTCACGGACACGGTCTAGCATATGTTGTTGAGCCATAACTCCACCACCAAAAACGATTACGTCTGGGCGGAAAGTCACTGTAGCATTGACCGCAGCTTGAGCGATGTAGTAGGCTTGAACATCCCAGACAGAGCTGTTAAGTTCGATGTTTTCACCACGAATACCTGTACGAGCTTCTAGACTTGGTCCAGCCGCAAAGCCTTCCAGACATCCCTTATGGAAAGGACAAACACCCTTAAACTCTTTTTCAATATCCATTGGGTGTCTAGCAACATAGTAGTGACCCATTTCAGGGTGACCCACACCACCGATAAACTCACCACGTTGGATGACACCTGCACCGATACCTGTACCGATTGTGTAGTAAACCAAGTTTTCGATACGAGCACCAGCATTGTTACGGGCAACCACTTCACCATAGGCAGAGCTGTTTACGTCTGTTGTGAAGTACATTGGCACGTTGAGGGCGCGACGAAGGGCACCAAGCAAGTCCACATTTGCCCAGTTCGGTTTTGGAGTCGTTGTGATAAAGCCATAGGTTTTTGAGTTTTTATCAATATCAATCGGACCAAATGAACCAACTGCAAGACCAGCAAGGTTATCGAATTTTGAGAAGAACTCGATGGTTTTATCGATTGTTTCGATTGGAGTTGTTGTTGGAAATTGTGTTTTTTCCACAACGTTAAAGTTTTCATCACCGACAGCACAGACAAACTTTGTACCGCCCGCTTCCAAGCTTCCATATAATTTTGTCATGATAAACCTCTTGTTTTTATTTTCTTTATTATAGCATATTTCGAAAGTCTACATTTCTCTATTTTTTAGATTTTCCTCTGTAAATCTTACCATTCAAGCAAAAACGAACAAACATGTCATTTGTTCGTTTTCATTGTGAGAGGGAATATTGTACTCAATGAAAATCAAAGAGCAAACTAGGAAGCTAGCCGAAGGCTGTACTTGAGTACGGCAAGGCGAAGCTGACATGGTTTGAATTTGATTTTCGAAGAGTATTAGATTTTCACTTCAATCACAGCATCCCCCTTCGCAACTGAACCTGTTGCGACTGGAGCTACTGAAGCGTAGTCAGCTGTGTTTGTAACGATAACCATTGTTGTATCATCAAGACCAGCTGCAGCGATTTTGTTTGAGTCAAATGTTCCAAGAACATCGCCAGCTTTCACCTTGTCACCTTGAGCAACTTTTGCTTCAAAACCGTCACCGTTCATAGATACAGTGTCAATACCAACGTGGATCAAAACTTCAGCACCATCAGTTGTTTTCAAACCAAAGGCATGACCTGTTGGAAAGGCGATTGAAACTTCAGCATCAGCTGGTGCATAAACCACACCTTGACTTGGTTTCACAGCGATACCTTGTCCCATTGCTCCACTTGAGAAGACTGGGTCATTGACATCAGCAAGAGCGACAAGGTCACCAACGATAGGTGTTACAAGTGTTTCATTTTGAAGAGCTGCTGGCGCAACTTCTTCTTTTTCTGCAGTCACTTCAGCTTGTTTTTCAGATGGAGTTGCCTCTACTTCATCTTCGTAACCAAACATGTAAGTAAGAGCAAAACCAAGTGCAAATGATACAGCTACCATGAGAAGGTATTGGGCAAGTTGTCCGTTACCAACATAAAGCATTGTACCAGGGATGATGGTGATACCATTACCAGTACCAGCAAGTCCAAGGATAGAAGCCAATCCACCACCGATTGCACCAGCAATCAATGAAAGGAAGAATGGTTTACGGAAGCGCAAGTTAACCCCGAAGATAGCAGGCTCTGTAATACCTAGGAAGGCAGAAAGAGCAGCTGGGAAAGCAAGTGTTTTTAGTTTTGGATTTTTCGTTTTCACACCAACCGCAACAGTCGCAGCACCTTGAGCTGTCATAGCAGCAGTGATGATAGCGTTGAATGGGTTAGCATGGTCAGCAGCAAGCAATTGAACTTCAAGCAAGTTGAAGATGTGGTGCACACCTGACACGACAATCAATTGGTGAACCCCACCAATCAAGAAACCACCGAGACCAAATGGCAAGCCAAGAATCGCTTTTGTACCGATAAGGATGTAGTTCTCAACAACATGGAAGACTGGTCCGATGACAAAGAGTCCAAGGATAGACATGACCAAAAGTGTCACGAATGGTGTTACCAAGAGGTCAATCACATCTGGAACAACCTTGCGGACAGCTTTTTCAAATTTAGCTCCGACAACCCCGATGATGAAGGCTGGAAGAACTGAACCTTGCAAACCAACAACAGGGATGAAACCAAAGAAGTTCATAGCTGTTACTTCACCACCTGAAGCAACTGCCCAAGCGTTTGGAAGTGATCCAGAAACAAGCATCATACCAAGAACGATACCAACGGCTGGATTTCCACCGAATACACGGAAAGTTGACCACACAACCAAACCTGGCAAGATGATGAAGGCTGTATCTGTCAAGATTTGTGTGTAAGTTGCAAAGTCATCTGGAAGTGGCATTTCAAGAGCGTTGAAAAGACCACGCACACCCATGAAGAGACCTGTCGCTACGATAACTGGGATGATTGGAACGAAAACATCACCGAAAGTACGAATAGCACGTTGGAACCAATTTCCTTGTTTAGCAGCTTCTGCTTTCATATCATCTTTAGATGATGTTGGCAAACCAAGTGCAACAACTTCATCGTACATTTTGTTTACTGTACCTGTACCAAAGATGATTTGGTATTGACCTGAGTTAAAGAAAGCACCTTGAACTTTTTCCAAGTTCTCAATCACTTCTTTATTGATTTTTCCTTCATCTTTGACCATAACACGAAGACGAGTCGCACAGTGAGCTACACTGTTGACATTTTCACGTCCGCCCAAGGCATCGATGACTTTTTTTGCAATTTCCTGATTGTTCATTTGCAAAAATCTCCTTATATAAAATTTTGTTCTTGTTTGAAAGCGATTTTATTCGCCCTACGACTATTATTTTATCATCTTTCAAAAATATGTCAAGCGTTTTGCAGAAAAAATCTTTGTTTCTTAGAGGAAGGTCTTTTATTTTGATAGATTGTGAGAGCTTTATGAAAGTGTTCTTTAAAAAAATAGTTTAAAATCTGAGTTTAAAAGGATTTTATTTCACTTTCTTTCAATTTTCTGTAGATAGATGATTGATTGCCTACTTTTATTTTATGATAAACGTTTGACAGTTTTTTCTCTTTTTTAACATAAAAAACTTGATTTTTTAGTCGAAAACGGTTACTATTAAAAGTGATAAGATTTTCGGAGGAATGAATGAATGGAATGGACAACCGAGCGTCGTTACAGACGCTACGAAGATTGGACACAAGAAGAAATCAAGACAATTACGGAAAATATGACACAATCTCCCTGGCATACTCATTACCATGTTGAGCCAAAAACAGGACTTCTCAACGACCCAAATGGCTTTTCCTACTTTGATGGGAAGTGGATTGTTTTTTATCAAAACTTTCCTTTTGGTGCAGTCCACGGTTTAAAATCTTGGGTGCAATTGGAAAGTGAGGACTTGGTTCACTTCACAGAAACCGGAGTCAAAGTTTTGCCTGATACTCCATTAGATAGCCACGGTGCCTACTCTGGTTCTGCTATGCAGTTTGGCGATAACTTGTTCTTATTTTATACAGGAAATGTTCGCGATGAAAACTGGATCCGTCACCCTTACCAGATTGGTGCTTTGATGGACAAGGATTGCAAGATTACCAAGATTGACAAAATCTTGATTGACCAGCCAGCAGACTCTACAGACCACTTCCGTGATCCGCAAATTTTTAACTTCAAGGGCCAATACTATGCTATCATCGGTGGACAGGACTTGGAGAAAAAAGGTTTCGTCCGTCTCTACAAGGCTGTAGACAACGACTATACAAACTGGCAAGCCGTTGGCAACCTTGACTTTGCTAACGACCGTACTGCCTACATGATGGAATGTCCAAATCTGGTCTTTGTAGGGGAACAACCTGTCCTTCTCTACTGCCCACAAGGATTGGATAAAAACGTTCTAGACTACGATAATATCTTTCCAAATATGTATAAGATTGGGGCTTCCTTTGACCCTGAAAATGCTAAAATGGTAGATGTATCTCAACTTCAAAACATGGACTATGGTTTCGAAGCCTATGCAACTCAAGCCTTCAACGCTCCTGACGGACGCGCTCTAGCTGTTAGCTGGCTTGGTTTGCCGGATGTTTCTTACCCATCTGACCGTTTTGACCACCAAGGAACCTTCTCTTTGGTCAAGGAACTCACTATCAAAGACGGCAAACTCTACCAATACCCAGTCGCAGCTGTCAAGGACCTTCGTGCCTCTGAAGAAGCCTTCTCAAATCGTGCCCAAACTAAGAACACTTACGAACTGGAACTCAACTTGGAAGCTAATAGCCAGAGCGAGATTGTTTTACTATCTGATAAAGAAGGCAAGGGACTTTCCATCAACTTTGACCTTGTAAATGGTCAAGTAACAGTGGATCGTAGCCAGGCTGGTGAACAGTATGCCCAAGAATTTGGGACAACTCGTTCTTGCCCAATCGATAACCAAGCTACTACTGCTACGATTTTCATCGATAACTCTGTCTTTGAAATTTTCATCAATAAAGGAGAAAAAGTATTTTCTGGTCGTGTCTTCCCACATGCGGACCAAAATGGTATCCTGATCAAATCTGGAAACCCAACTGGAACTTACTATGAATTAGATTATGGTCGCAAAACTAACTGATGTCGCCAAACTTGCAGGCGTCAGCCCTACTACCGTTTCTCGGGTTATCAATAAAAAAGGTTATCTATCTGAGAAAACTATCCAAAAAGTCAATGAAGCCATGCGGGAATTGGGCTATAAACCCAACAACCTAGCTCGTAGCTTGCAAGGAAAATCAGCCAAATTAATCGGTTTGATTTTCCCTAATATTTCCAATGTTTTCTATGCAGAATTAATTGATAAGCTGGAACACCAACTCTTCAAAAATGGCTACAAGACCATCATTTGCAACAGCGAGCACGATTCTGAGAAGGAACGTGAATACATCGAAATGTTGGAAGCCAATCAGGTAGACGGCATCATTTCTGGTAGTCACAACTTGGGAATCGAAGACTACAATCGCGTGACAGCGCCGATTATTTCCTTCGACCGAAACCTGTCACCAGACATTCCAGTCGTTTCCTCTGATAACTATGCTGGTGGAGTTCTTGCTGCCCAGACCTTGGTTAAGACAGGCGCCCAGTCTATCATCATGATTACAGGGAATGACAATTCCAATTCGCCAACTGGGCTACGCCACGCTGGCTTTGCATCTGTACTCCCCAAAGCTCCTATTATCAATGTTTCCAGTGACTTTTCTCCCGTCAGAAAAGAAATGGAGATTAAAAATATCTTGACTCGACAAAAGCCAGATGCCATTTTTGCTTCAGATGACTTAACAGCTATTCTGGTCATTAAAATTGCTCATGAACTGGGAATTTCTGTACCAGAAGAGCTCAAGGTCATCGGTTACGATGGTACCTACTTTATCGAAAATTACTACCCTCAACTGGCTACTATCAAGCAACCCTTGGAAGAAATTGCCTGCCTCACTGTTGATCTTCTCTTACAAAAGATCGAAGGCAAGGAAGTCGCAACAACTGGTTACTTCTTACCAGTTACATTATTACCAGGAAAAAGCATATAAGTATAAAAAACTCAGACCGATCTGTCTGAGTTTTTTATAATCTTAATTTTTCTAGATGGCCCTTAGCTGTCTCTAGGTTAAAGGTTTTATCTGCGATAAGGCGCTCAACTAGGGGAGCTACCTCGGGTTCACTAGCACCTGCTAGGAGAGCTAAGGATTTGGCCTGTAGCTTCATGTGACCTTGTTGGATTCCTGTGCTAACCAGGGCTTTTAGGGCCGCAAAGTTTTGTGCAAGCCCGATAGAGACAATGATCTGGGCTAATTCTTTAGCAGATGGATTTCCCAGTAGTTCGTGACTGAGGGCTACACGAGGGTTGAGACCGATAGAGCCACCCTTGGTCGCCACAGGCATAGGAAGAGTCATCTTACCAACCAATTCTTCTGTCTCCAAGTCCAGACGCCAAGAGCTGAGACCTTGATAACGTCCATCTCGACTCGCAAAGGCGTGTGCACCCGCTTCGATGGCACGCCAGTCATTACCAGTGGCAATTAAAATCGCATCTAGACCGTTAAAAATTCCTTTATTGTGGGTAGCTGCTCGATAAGAATCAGCCTGCGCAAACTGACTAGCCAAGGCTATCTTCTCTGCAATTTCTCGTCCTTGATCCTTTTGGCGACTCAAGTAGCGAAAGGCGATGCGGCAACTTGCTGTCACCAGAGAATCGGTCGCGTAATTAGACAGGATTCCCATGAGACTCTGTCCCTGGCTGAGTTCTTCTAAGACTGGTTTCAAGGCTTCCAGCATGGTGTTGAGCATATTGGCACCCATGGCTTCCTGGGTATCGACATGGAGATAAACAACGAGAAAGTCTGTTTCGCCTTTGATCTGCTCTACATGCAAATCACGCGCCCCACCTCCTCGTTTGACGATAGAAGGATAGGCTTGATTGGCAAGCTCCAAGAGTTCAGCTTTCTTGCTGACAATCTTCGCTTGCGCTAGTTCAGGATCAGCAACTTGATAAAGAGCTACCTGACCAATCATCTGGCGCTCATGGACTTGTGCAGTAAAACCACCTGCACGCTTGATGATTTTGCTGGCATAGCTGGCCGCAGCAACCACGGACGGTTCTTCTGTCACATAGGGAACTGTGTATTCCTGACCATTGACAAGAACCTCTGGAACCAGCGAATAAGGCAGTGAAAAAGTCCCCACTACATTCTCACTCAGCTGGTCTGCGACAGTCAAGCTAATTTGTTCATCCTGCTCCAGACTGGTTTGTTTTTCAGGACTAAGGAGCGCCTGAGCTTTTAACAGCTCGAGGCGCTCTTGGTATGATTTTTTAGAAAATCCATTCCAACTTATCTTCATTATTTTTCAACCTTGCTATAACGGCGTTGGTGGTCGAGAATTTCAACCAAGGTAAAATCTTGATTTTCATATCCAGCAAACTGGGCAGAGTTTGTTTCATCCAAGTCAACTTCTTCAAAGAAAACCTTTTCGTATTCTGCAACAGATAAGGCAGTTCTTTGGTTTAGCTTGTTCAAGCGGTCTTTATCTAGATATGCTTCATATCCTTCAACCAATTCACCACTGAAGAACTCCGCCACGGCACCACTTCCGTAACTATAAAGAGCAATTTTATCTCCAGCCTTCAAGCTATCTGTATTTTCCAAAAGAGATAAAAGTCCAAGGAAGAGGGATCCTGTGTAGATATTTCCCACCTTTTGACTGTAGAGAATAGATTGGTCAAAATGATTTTGCAAGAGATCTTTTTTCTCTTGGGGAAGGTTCTTATCCATGATTTTTTTCAAGCCTTTTAGGGCCAACTTAGGGTAAGGCAAATGGAAACAAACAGCCGCAAAATCATCTAAGGTAAGCTGGTAGCGTTTTTGGTATTCAAGCCAAGTCGTTTTCAAACTATCCAAATATTGTTGGGTAGAATAAACACCATTTACATACGGAGTAGTCGAGTAATTTGGACGCCAGAAATCCATGATGTCACGCGTTTGAGCTACATTGTCATTATTAAAAGTCATAATGCGTGGATTTTGTGTAATCAACATAGCCACACTTCCAGCTCCCTGAGTTGGTTCTCCTGGAGTTTCAATACCGTATTTGGCAATATCGCTAGCGATGACCAAGACCTTGGACTCTGGAGAATTTTCCACATGCAATTTGGCATAATGAAGGGCAGCTGTCGCTCCATAGCAGGCTTCTTTAATCTCGAAACTACGAGCAAAGGGCTGGATGCCCAGCAAGCCATGCACAAAGACGGCCGCAGCCTTACTCTGGTCAATTCCTGACTCGGTAGCCACAATGACCATATCGATTTCTTCTCTTTCTTGCTCAGTTAAAATAGAGTCACTAGCGCTGGCCGCCAAGGTCACGATATCTTCAGTTAGGGGCGCAATACTCAATTCATCGAGTAAGAGTCCTTTACTTAATTTTTCAGGGTCAATTCCCCTCGCTTCTGCTAAGTCTTGTAATTTCAAGACATATTGACTGGTCGCAAAACCAATCTTATCAATACCGATTGTCATATTTACCTCTGTTTTATCATTCATGTAAAAAATCGTTCTATACTATTTTATCACAAATAGCAGTAAAAGAGAGAAAAAAGACTTGATTCACCAAAGCAAGTCCCTTATTAGTCTAACTATTTTGCGGCTTTCGTAAGTAGGAATAAAGTCTGAGAATTACTGTTCCACTAGCCATTCCAATGGAAATCACCAAAGCCAGCATGACAACCAAGGTTGCACTGGCAATGGCATGGCTATAATCCCCTGTCACAAAAAAGGCAGTTGTCCGATAAGAAAGATAACCCGGAACCAAAGGTGCCAAAATTGCCAATATAAAGACCACAGCTGGTGTCTTGTAAAGAATACTTAAAATCTGGCTGATACAAGAACCGATAATAGCCGCAATGAAGGTAGCTACAATGATATTGGTTGGTTCCTTGAGCAAGAGATAGATTAGCCAGACAGCCATGCCCAAAATCCCTCCAGGTAAAAGCATAGAGCGTTGCACATTGAGTACGATTAGAAAAGTGATAATAGCAAGAAGACTTGCTACTGCTTGTAATAAAAAGGTTGTTAGTGTCATATTAGTTCATCAATACCAAGGCGACAGAAGTTCCTGCCCCTAAAGCAAGGGTAATGAGCAGGGATTCAAACATCTTACTCATACCAGAGTTTATGTGGTTGGTCATAATATCACGGACCGCATTGGTCAAGGCAATACCTGGTACAAAAGGCATAACTGCACCAGCTATAATCAAATCTGCCGTTGAAGGAAAGCCTGTGTAGCGAGCCCAAAACTGGGCAATTATCCCAAAGACAAAGGCTCCAGCAAAGGCTGTCACAAAGGGAATTCGGATAAATTTTTCCACATAGAGGGAAAAGGCAAAACCAAATAAGGTAGCCACTCCTGCCCCAAGTGCGTCATAGATATTTCCGCTAAACATAACCGAAAAGAAAGGGGCACTAAAGGTCGCAGCCATAGTTACCTGCAACTTGGTATAGGGAAGGGGTTGGACTTGCAAGGTAGTCAATTGCTGGAAGGCCGTCTCTAAATCAATCTGCCCCCCAACCAGCTGACGAGAAATCTGATTCACATCGCAGACTTTTTCAATGTTATAAGAAGAGGAGGTCACGCGCTTCATGCGTGAAATATTGGTATTTTCAATGGAGAAAAAGATAGCGGCAGGCATGGCAAGAACATTGCAATCCACAATCCCCTGCGAATGCGCAATACGGATCATGGTATCTTCTACACGATGAATCTCTGAACCACTTTTAAGAAGAATGGTTCCTGCTAGCATAATCACATCAATGACGGCATTTAATTCTCTTGATTCTTCCATGCTTGCCTCCTTTTATCAACTCCCTCTATTCTATCACAAATCTGGAGTCAAAAAAAATCTTTGCCATGAAATCATGACAAAGATTCGTTTAATCACGTGAATTTTCGTGGTTGCCTTCACTACTTGACTGAGTAGTAGGTGCATTCCCTCGTTGATTTCCTTGTTGGTTCCCCTGACTTGGTGTCGTTATAGAACCTTGGTTTCCACGTTGGACTGGTGCTGATGATGACGTTGACGGCGGTGTTTTGGGCTTGTAAATTGAAATCTTGACACGCGTCTTAGTCAAATCAACCTTTTCACCTGCTTTTGGACTCTGTTCAACGACTGTACCCTCAGCAGTTCCAGTGGGAGCTGTCGACACTTCTACAACTTCAATATTGGCTTCTTTAATACCGACAATTTGAACAAGATTGTTTTTAGTAAATTCAAGACTAGATCCTGTATAACTTGGCATGGCAACGCTGGTTACTTTCTTAGCAACGGTTAAGGTAATCGTTGAGGCCTTGCTCAAATCATAGGTTGTTCCGGCAGCTGGACTCTGTCTGAGAACAGTTCCTGCTTCGCTCTCACTTGATTCTTCTTCCTCGATCTTGATAAGATTTTCAGGAACCTTCTTCTGCTTGAGTTCTGCGATAACATCTGTAGATTTACGGCCGATATAATTGCTCAATTGGAAAGATTGCTTGCCTGATGAGACGACCAAATTGATTTTCGTTCCTTCTTTTCGACCAGTTCCAGCGCCAGGATCTGTACGGATAATCCGCCCCTCTTCCACCTTTTCACTAGCCTCTGTCTTCTCTTCACCAATCTCAAAATTGGCTTTCTTGAGGGTTTCCTTGGCCTCCGCAACTGTCTGACCTGCCACATCTGGAATGGCAATGGTTGCAGGAGTTCTGGATAATATCCAAATCAGAGAGGCTGCCACCAATACAATGCTGGCCAACAAAATCATATAACGAACTCTAAATTTCCGTTTCTTAACAGGCTTGGTTGCGTAATTGTCTTCGGAAACCTGCTGACTCGGCTTCGCAGTCTGTGGCTTCGGACTTTGTGTTTGCACCTTAGGAATCGAGGTCAAGGTACTCTGGGATACTTTTGGTAGAGTCTTGGTGTCCGCCTTAGTCGCATCGTCAAAGACCAGCTTTGGTTCATTACGACGATTATAAGATAAACTACTCGACAAGTCCACATACATTTCAGCTACTGATTTGTAGCGATCTGTCAATTTCTTAGCAGTTGCCTTAATAACAACATTTTCCAAAGCCTGAGGCACAGATGGATTTTCAGCTATAACCGATGGCAATGGTTTCTGGAAATGCTGGAGGGCGATGGTCACCGCGCTATCCCCATCATAAGGGATATGGCCTGTCAGCATCTCATAGAAAATAATCCCCATGGCATAGATATCACTCTGTACAGTCGCCTTCGAACCGCGCGCCTGCTCAGGTGACAAGTAATGAACTGAACCCAGCATAGAGTTAGTCTGAGTCAGACTCGTCTCTGCAAAGGCTACTGCAATCCCAAAGTCTGTAACCTTGGCAGTCCCATCTGGTGTCAAGAGGATATTTTGAGGTTTTAAGTCCCTGTGAACAATTCCTCTGGTATGGGCCAAACGCATGGCTAGGAGGATTTGTCCCATGATACGGACGGCTTCTTCATTAGAAAGAGGATAGTGTTCCTTGATATAACGTTTGAGGTCTAGTCCAGCAACATACTCCATTGCAAGATACTGTTGACCGTCTTCCTCACCAATATCTGTTATCCGAACGATATGAGGATGGTCTAGATCTGCCATAGCTCTCGCTTCACGCTGAAAACGAGCTACAGCTATCGGGTCCGTCTGGTAGTTGGTCCTCAGGACCTTCACTGCCACTTCTTCTCCGTCTAGAATTAAATCCTTGGCCAAATAGACATCTGCCATGCCTCCTCGGCCAATCTGTTTCACAATCCGATAGCGTCCGGCAAAAATCTTGCCGATTTGGATCATTCTGCATCCTCCTCGTTCATAGAAACAAGGGCAACCGTAATGTTGTCTAAACCTCCTGCATTGTTAGCAAAACGCACGAGCGTCGCTGTTTTATCTGCCAAAGGAATATCACTGGTTACAATATCACAAATCTCACTGCCTGAAATCATGTTGGTCAAACCATCACTATTGAGCAAGAGATAGTCTCCTGACTCAAGAGTAATTATTCCAAAATCAGGTTGAACTTCATCTTTTTGACCGATAGACTGGGTAATAATATTTTTCTGTGGATGGCTAGCTGCTTCTTCTGGCGTCAATTGGCCAGCCTTGAGTAATTCATTGACCAAGGAATGGTCGCTCGTTAACTGGTGGTATTCTTCCCCACGAATCAAACCGATACGAGAATCCCCAATGTGGGCATAGATAGCCTGATTGTCAATAATAGCAACAGCTTCTAAAGTTGTTCCCATTCCTTTATAGGCATCATCTTGTCCAAGTTGGTGAATCTTTTGATTTTCAATTTCTAGGTAATTGCCGAACCATTCACGCACTTCATTGACTGTATCGATCTGGGTATCAACCCAAGCTATACCTAGGTCTGTTACTGCCATTTCACTAGCGATATTCCCTGCGCGATGACCTCCCATCCCATCAGCTAAAATAATCATGGTACGTCCAGCTCTATTGACATAGTGGTTGACATAGTCTTGGTTATTTGTTCGTTTCTGACCAACATCTGTTAATAATGAAATTTCCATGTGTCAGTTCCTTCCTAATCCGATATCTTGCGAAATTGACTGATGAAGAATCCATCACTTCCATACAATTCAGGTGTGATGAGGATACAGCCATCTTTCATGATATCCTTACATTCATGTTCTAGTGTTACCTGCTCGAATTCAGGATGACTTTCTAAAAATGCCTGTACGACTTGAAAGTTCTCCTCTGAGACAATGGTACAGGTACTATAAGTTATTATACCACCTTTGCCTAGTGTTTGACAAACACTACCTAATATTTCTAGCTGAATTTCCTTTAAGGACGCGAAATCTGCCGTTTCTTTATTGTATTTGATATCTGGTTTTCGGCGCAAAAGACCGATTCCTGAACAGGGAGCATCTACCAAAATCTTATCAAAAGAAGCCTGACCAAAAAACTCATGCACCTTTCTGGCATCCAATTTTTGCGTTTGAACCCGTTCTGCAACCCCTAGACGTTGGGCATTTTCTTGGATTAAGTCCAACTTGTGGTCGTAAAGGTCCAAAGCCGTAACCTGACCTGTCGTGAGATAAGAGGCAATATGGGCTGTTTTCCCGCCCGGAGCTGCACAGGCATCTAGGACCTGCTCATCGCCTTGTAGATCAAGAGTGGGAGCAACCAGTTGACTAGACTCGTCTTGAATGGTAATGGCTCCCTCCGCAAACAAATCATGACCTGCAAAATGCCCCTGCTCCTTAACCAAACCAGAAACAGACAAAGATGAATCACTAGCCTCCAACAAAGCTTGAATTTCCTCTTTTCGGCTTAAATCAGTCACACGAATACTGGCCTTGTTGCGCACCAAAAGACTTTCAAAAATAGCTTGCGCTCGCTCTTCGCCGTATTCTTCTTTGAGCTTGGCAACTAGCCAAACTGGGAGAGAATAGGCAATGGAGTCACGCTTGTTTTTTCGTTTGATGCTGGCAATATCTGGCCAGCCTTCACGCAAGATACGGCGAAGGACAGCGTTGACCAATTTTTCACTGCCTTTTTTACGGACTTTGGCCAATTCCACTGCTTCATTGACCACAGCATGATCTGGAATCTTGTTCAAATAGCGGAGCTGGTAGGCACTCATGAGAAGAAGGACATAAAGCCAACTGTCTAACTGATCTCTGTCTTCGATAAAGTGGGATAGGTACCATTCCAGAGTCAGTTTACGGGCTACCGTTCCATAGACCAGCTCGGTCACCAAGCCCTTGTCTGCTGCCGAAAGTTGACTTCCCTTGAGATGCTTATTTAAGGCAATATTTGAGTATGCTTGATTGATAAAGACATCCTCTAGCACTGCCAAAGCTAGACTTCTAGCCGTTTCTACTTTAGTCACCAAATCCTTCTCCTACTGTCAATGTCCGTCCAACACCGTTGAGGAAGGAAGCGATATCCATCTTAGGTTTGCCAGCTGGCTGCACTTGCTTGAGAGACAAAGCTCCTTCTGCCGTTGCGACAATCAATTCTTTCTTGCCGATAGAGAGAATCTCACCTGGATTTCCCTGACCTTCTACTGGTAGGGCTTCATAAATCTTAAAGCGGTCACCCTTAAGGAAAGTATGGGCAACAGGCCAGGGGTTCATCCCACGAATTTGGTTGAAAAGTTGACGATTGCTTTTATTCCAGTCCAGTTTTTCTTCCTCTGGCTTGATATTTGGCGAGAAAGTGACCTGACTTGGATCCTGCGATTCAGGTTTGATATCACCAGCAATATAGGCAGGTAGAGTATCCAAAAGCAAATCACGACCTACAAGAGCTAATTTCTCGAACAAGGTTCCAACATTATCCTCATCTGTGATAGGAATGCTACAACGGGAAATCATATCTCCTGCATCCATTTCCTTAACCATTTCCATAATGGTCACACCAGCTTCCTCATCTCCTTGAATCAAGGCATAATGGATAGGCGCACCACCACGGTGTTTTGGAAGGAGGGAAGCGTGAACATTGACCGCAAAATCCATGCTATCAAGGAGTTTACTTGGGAGAAACTGGCCAAAAGCAGCAGTCACAATTCCATCTGCTCCTAAATTCATAATAGCTTCCATCTCTGGACTTCCAGATAATTTTTCAGGTTGGTAGATAGGAAGTCCCGCTTCCTTGGCAGCCTGCTTGACTGGAGTTTCTTGGATCACTTTTTTACGCCCAACAGCACGGTCTGGCTGGGTCACAACGGCTAGAATCTCATAGCGATCATCTGTCAAAAGTCCTTTTAAGACAGTTGCTGAAAAATCGGGGGTCCCCATAAAAATTAATTTTGTCATATCTTCTCCTTCTTATAAAAATTGCTGTGGCTCGTGGTCAATGCTGAGACGGAGCTCACTATTTTCCCGTTCTTGAGTCAAGGCCAGAACCTGATTTAGGGTCGACCCTAGCTCATCTTCTAAACGGTATTTAATCAAAATCTGATAATGATAAAGGTTGTGGGTACGAGCAATCGGTTTTGGCGTTGGGCCCAGAATGTGACTGGTATCTGACAATCCTGACCGCAAAATGTTCATGACTTCATAGGCACGTTTGACAACCTCCTCTTCTTTCTTATGAGAAAGGGTAATACCAATGGTGAAATAGTAAGGTGGATAACCAAGTTGTCGTCTGATTCCCATTTCATAGGCATAAAAGCCTTCGTAGTCCTGATCCTTAGCAAATCTTATAGCATAATGCTGCGGATTGTAGGACTGAATCAAAACCTGACCAGCTTTTTCCGCACGTCCTGCCCGACCTGCCACCTGAGTCAAGAGCTGGAAAGTTCTCTCAGAAGAACGGAAATCAGGCAGATTTAAGGCCGTATCCGCATTGAGAACTCCTACTAGAGTCACATTGGGAAAATCCAATCCCTTAGCAATCATCTGAGTTCCTAGTAAAATATCTGCTTCCCCTCGACCAAACTGGTCAAGTAGAGCTTGGTGACTACCTTTCTTACGAGTCGTATCCACATCCATCCGCAGAATGCGTGCATGGGGAAAGAGTTCTGCCAGCTCGTCATAAGCCTTCTGAGTTCCTGTCCCATAGTAACGAATACTGCGACTCTTACAGTTAGGACAGACCTGAGGAATGTCTTTCGAAAAACCACAATAATGGCAGTTCATGCTCTTGGTATCCATGTGCAAGGTCAGGGAAATATCACAGTTGGGACAAGTATCCACGGTCCCACACTCCCGACACATGACAAAGCTAGAATAACCACGGCGATTGAGCATGAGAACCACCTGCTCTTTTTTAGCCAGACGGTCTTGGATGGCTTCTAGCAAAGGAGGCGTAAAGTTTGACGTCTCATTTTGTCCGATATAGTCTCGAAAGTCAATTACTTGAACCTCAGGGATCCTAGCCAAAGGATTGGCACGTTGGGTCAGACGTAAATGTTGATAAACGCCTTTACCAGCCCGAGCACGGCTTTCCAGACTAGGAGTTGCTGAACCAAGTACCAGGGCTGCTTGATTATACTGGGCCCGTAAAATAGCAACCTCTCTAGCATGGTAACGGGGATTGCTGTCCTGCTTATAAGTCGCTTCATGCTCTTCATCGATAATCATGACACCTAGATTTTTCAGTGGAGCAAAGATGGCAGATCTGGCGCCAACTACAACTTGGGCATCGCCGCGTTCCACCTTGCGCCATTCATCATACTTTTCACCATTGGATAGGCCTGAATGAAGAATGGCCACCTTGTCCCCAAAACGTGCTATAAAACGCTCCGTCATCTGTGGAGTCAGGGAAATCTCAGGCACCAGCAAAATAGCTGTCTTGCCCTTGTCCAAGCCCCCTTGGATAATCTGCAAATAAACCTCGGTCTTCCCACTTCCCGTAATCCCTTGAAGGAGGAAGGGAGGCTGATGACTGCCAATAGCACTGACAACCGCATCACGCGCCTGTCTTTGCTCAGGATTCAACTCCAAGGGTCGACTTGCCTCAATGCCTTCAAAATAAGCAGCCGAGCGTTGCACTTCCTTTTGGACTATGGAAACAGCACCTTGTTCCACAAAGAAGTTGACTTGCTCCCGCGAGTAGGACTCTAACAAGCTAGCCAAGGTATCACTCTCAGGATGAGACAGTAAATAGTCTCTCAGTTCTAATTTTTTCTTGGCACGTGCAGAAATCTCGACACCTTCTAATTGAGCAAGGTCTACCTCATACCAAGACTGAGTCTTGACCTTCTTTTGATCAATCGCCTGATATTCTAGACCAAGCAGGCCTTTTCTAGTCAAACGCATCATTTCGGCTTGTTTGGAGATGTCTAGAGAGGAAAAAGCAAGTGAATCTTCTGAACCAAACAAGCGCTCTCGGTCTTCCTGACTCAGATTTGCCAGAGGATAGAGAATCTTGTCATAGCTGGAGTTCAGAAATCCTGGTAGCATAGCCTTGAGGATGGAGATTTTATAGGAGAAGACGGACTTGCGGAGCTCCTCAGCCAGCCAGAGTTGTTCTTGCGTGAGAACAGGGGAAAAATCCAGTACCTCGGCAATATCTTTTAAATCTTGCTCCATCTCTTCTTCATCTGATTGGGACTCCAAACCAAGAACAATCCCTTGAATCAGGCGATTGCCCTTACCAAAAGGCACATGAACCCGCATTCCAACTTCCAGCATTCCCTCAAACTCCTTAGGAATCCTGTAACTATAGGGCTGGTCCGTCTGCATCAAGGGCACATCTACGATAATCTTGGCTATAGCCATCTTCTCACCTCCTCCTTGTCAGTACATTCTTGCAATAGAAAAAATAAGATTGAGTCCCCCCAACCTTAAATTTTTTCACCATCTTCTTTTTCTTTAGCAATTTGCTCTTTGATTTTCTTTTCTTCTTCTTCTTTGCGGCGTTTTTCTTCTTCGATACGGCGACGCACTGCTTCACGTTTACCTTCTGGATCTGGGTGAATTGTAACGTTTCCTGATTCGATTTCTTCTAAAGCGCGAAGAGTTGATTTTTCAGACTTGAAACCTTGAGTTGCTGGCGCACCTGCTTCCAATTCGTGGGCACGTTTTGCTTCCAAGATTACGAGTGAATATTTTGATGGAACCTTGTCAAGCAAGGTATCAATAGAGGGTTTTAACATCATTTGCTTGTACCTATTTTCTAAATTTTATCGGGTAGTTGGAGATTTTGGTAACATCTCCTGATAGTGACCAATGACACGATCCACACGGAAGTGCTCTGCTTCGATAACACGTTTGACACGCTCAGCAGCTAGGGGCACCTGATCGTTGACAATCGCATAATCATACTCACGCATGAGGGCAATTTCTTCCTTGGCTTTTTCGATTCGTTGGGCAATCACTTCTGCGCTGTCTGTTCCACGTCCTACCAAACGATCTTGCAATTCATCCAAATCTGGTGGTGTCAGGAAGATAAAGACAGCATCTGGAACCTTTTTCTTGACCTGAAGAGCACCCTGAACTTCAATTTCAAGGAAAACATCAATTCCCTTGTCCAAGGTTTCATTGACATAGGTCAGAGGAGTTCCATAGTAATTGCCGACATATTCTGCGTATTCCAACATCTGTCCTTGACGAATCAGCTCTTCAAACTCTTCACGAGTACGGAAGAAATAGTCAACACCGTCCACTTCTCCAGGACGTTGTGCGCGTGTCGTCATCGATACAGAGTATTGAAATTGGTTTTCAGAACTCTCAAAAATCTCTCTTCTAACCGTTCCTTTTCCAACCCCTGAAGGACCAGAAAAAACAATTAGTAAGCCTCGGTCTGCCATTGTGTCTCCTTTTAGTCAGTCTGTGAAATAACATTTCTCTAGAATAATGGCAAAAAGCCAGATTATCCTTTACAGTCTTTCTATCTAGTGTAACAAAAAAGCAGTAATTTTTCAACTGCTCTTTCTTATTTATTTAGCATAATCTACTGCTCGAAGCTCGCGAATCACGGTTACCTTGATATTTCCTGGGTAATCGAGATTATTTTCAATTTTCTCACGAACTTTGTGAGCCAAGATTGTGACTTTGTCGTCCTTGATTTGTCCTGGATTGACCATGATGCGGATTTCACGTCCTGCTTGAAGGGCAAAGCTATTTTGTACCCCTTCAAAGCCGTTAGCAATTTCTTCCAAATCATGGAGACGCTTGATGTAGCTTTCAAGAGACTCACTACGAGCACCTGGACGGGCTGCACTCAAGGCATCTGCCGCAGCGACGATCACTGCAATGACGCTCTCAGCTTCAACATCACCGTGGTGACTAGCAATCGTATTGACCACAACTGGGTGTTCCTTATACTTACGAGCCAATTCCATACCGATTTCAACGTGGCTACCCTCAACCTCGCGGTCAATAGCTTTCCCGATATCGTGAAGGAATCCAGCACGACGAGCAAGAGCCGCATTTTCACCAAGTTCGCTGGCCATGATACCAGCCAATTTAGCAACCTCAATCGAATGGCGCAAGACGTTTTGTCCATATGAAGTACGGAACTGCAAACGTCCCATGATTTTCATCAAGTCTGGATGAAGGTTTGGCGCACCAATCTCATAGGCTGCTGCCTCACCATATTCACGGATCTTATTGTCAATCTCTTGACGGTTTTTCTCAACCAACTCTTCGATACGAGCTGGGTGGATACGACCATCTTTGAGCAACATTTCCATAGTCATACGGGCAATCTCACGACGAATCGGATCAAATCCTGACAATGTCACCACTTCTGGTGTATCATCGATAATCACATCGACCCCTGTCAAACTTTCAAAGGTACGAATGTTACGACCTTCACGACCAATAATGCGTCCCTTCATAGTATCGTCTGGCAGATGAACCGTTGAGTTTGTTGACTCTGCTACATATTCACCAGCGATACGTTGCATAGCTTGAACCAGGATGTCCTTGGCCATTTTGTCAGAACGTTCCTTGACCTCTTGCTCAGCTTCGCGAATACGGCTAGCAATCTCCTTGGTCAAGTTTTCCTCTGTCTGAGCCAAGATAATATCTCGTGCTTCTGCCTGAGACAGGGCACCAATACGCTCTAACTCTGCTTCTTTTTGTCTTTCGACTTCCTCTAATTGCTCTTCACGCGCATCAAGGTTTTTCGCTCTATCAGAAATACTTTGTTCTTTTTGTTCAAGTGTTTGTTCTTTACTCGTCAAATTGTCGTCCTTACGGTCGAGGCTAGTAGCTCTCTCTGTCAAACGACTTTCGATTTGTTTGAGTTCTTGACGTTCTGATTTGAATTCAGCGTCCACTTCTTCACGGTATTTTCTGGCTTCTTCTTTGGCCTCCAATAGTGCTTCTTTTTTAAGAGACTTGCTTTCGCTCTTAGCTTCATTAAGTAATAAATCCGCTTCGCGCTCAGCTTGTCCTCGTAAATTAGTTGCTTCTTGTTCAGCATTTAAAAGCATCAACTCTGCAGCCTCTTGAGATGATTTCATCTTAGCTGAGATGCTGACATATCCAATGACTAAACCAATGATGACGGCAAAAACAGCAATCGCAAGCGACATAACTTCCATGTTTTTACCTCATTTTATTGTTATTCCGAATGACATACATTCTTTTACATTCTACCATAAAAAAGTGATTTTCACAAACCTAAAATAGAATATGTTTTGGGGAATGTGGTGTTTAATCAACTATAATTTATTAGTACAATCTCTATTTCTTAGAAATCGTAGTTTTAGTAGAGATTCAAGAAAAAGCCTACTTCGCAGTAAACTTAGTAATGATCTTTAAAGGACAAAAAAGCCACGCTATCTCCATCCATCATATAAATCAAGCGATTTTCTGCGTCGATACGACGTGACCAGACTCCTTAGTAGTCATACTTGAGTGGTTCTGGCTTACCTATTCCTGTAAAGGGATCACGTTGAATATCCTTGATTAGTTTGTTTATTCGTTTTAGGGTTTTCTTATCCTGATTTTGCCAGTAGCAATAATCTGCCCAGGCATCTTCTGTAAACTTGAGTAGCATTCCTCACTCCTCAATAACATGGACTTGAGTGCTTCCAGCACGGACTTGAGCCATTCCTCGCAAGACTTTGTCAGATAGTTCCTTATTTTGAGCGATTCGCAGAGTTTCTTGAATACTATCCCACTCGCTCTTTGAAAGGACTACAATGTCCTCGTCTGGATTTTTATTGACCACCGTCAAAGGCTCAAATTCATCATTTACCTTCTTCATGTAGTCTTTTAAATGATTTCGGAATGTTGAGTAAAGAACTGCTTCCATAACCATACCTCGTTTTACCTCTTTTCCACTATTATACATAAAAAGAAAGAAATTGTCAGGAACTTGTACAAGATTTTCTTTTCTATCTATTTATACTCAATGAAAATCAAAGAGCAAACTAGGAAACTAGCCGCAGGCTGTACTTGAGTACGGCAAGGTGACGTTGACGCGGTTTGAAGAGATTTTCGAAGAGTATTATTCGTAAAAAATCTCAAAAAGTCCACCTTTCAGTAGACTTAGTTCTTTTCTATTCTAATCGGTACTCTTCCAAAATTCTGCTCTGCTATACTTGGATTTCCTAGTTGGTAAATCTGGTCTGCCTTTTGAGTCATGACATCCCAAGGTTCTTTGCCAATTCGGCTGACTAGACTGACCTGACCTTTCAAAGACTTGAGATGTTGTCTGCCTTTTTCAGTAAATCCAAGGACATGAATGGCTTCTGGCAAGTCATTTTCTCTAGCCTGCACCAAGATATAGGTCAAGAGGCGTCTGACACGCGCCTTGGTGTAGCGTTTGGTGGTAACCGCATCGACCAATTCGTCAACAGACTGGACTGTTTTAATAGCATCTTTAATGCGCACTGCCATTTCTTGATTGACCTGATAGATAGTGGTTAGGTCTGGATTGGACAATATTTGATAGCGGAGCAAGGGAAAATAGTCTTCCCAGCTCACCTTACTGGCCTGCTCAAATAGGACAATAGAAGGCATAAAGCGTTCTAAAAAATCTTGGTCCTTCTGGTGCTGACGCAGGGCTGTCGCCGAGGCAAAGTCCACATCTTTAGCCACAGAATGGTAACCAGCCCCCTGACGCTGAATCGGATGCATCTTGATATTTCGTCCTGCAACTGCCTTGGCATAAGCAAGAGCAAGAACATGATTGGGCGTATTGCCAGAAAAATCAAGACCAGCAAATTCCTGCCACATGGCCTGGGTTTTCTGTGGATAGGATAGAGAATCTGGCAGATTTTCCACAAATTTCTCCATCTCAGTAGCTTGCTCTGTGTATAAGTCAGCGATTTTTTGATAATCCAGAACTTCCTCCGTCCCAAATGCTAGAGTATCAATGCCCAATCGAGCCAAGATATCCACAGCTCCTTGACCAAAGAAATCAGCTGCCTGAACACTGACTAAAAAGGGCAATTCCACTACCAAATCTGCTCCATTTTCCAGCGCCATCTGGGCCCGAGTCCACTTGTCTACGATAGCAGGCTCTCCACGTTGCATGAAATTTCCAGACATGGCTACGATTTTCAACCCCTCTGCCTGATCCAGCAGGTATTTGTGGCCATTATGAAAAGGATTAAACTCCGCGATAATACCTGTGATGGTCATGCTAATCTCCTACTTCTGCGCCACAAAAAACCAACGAGTGCTGGTTTCTGTTGGCTCCTTGTCTTCAAAGTCTGCATAGAGTTTGAAGGACTTGAATCCAGCCTGTTCCAGCAAGATATCATAGGTCAGAACCTCATAAGTCCGCTCCTCATGCACTTCATCGTGGCGACTAAAGGAATCGTCAGCCTCCTTGATAAAAAAGGTCAACTCATGCACGATGGAGTGAGGTGCTTCGTCCTCGTAGGTATCCCAGAGCATGGCGAACTCTTCCGCATTTTCATGGTAAGAATAGCCTGGAAAAACCTCATCAGTCTGGTAAGTCGAATGCACGTCAAAGATGAAAACTCCGTCTTCATTGAGGACATTATAGACTTCCTTAAAAACGTCTCCTACTTCCACCTCATCTTGCATATAGCAGATTGAGTCCGAATAACAAGTGACAAAATCATATTGACCTGCCTTGGACAAATCCAGCATATTGCCTTCAATAAAGTCAATCTTTTGTTTGGCTGAAGAAGCTCTCTTCTCAGCAATCTTCAACATATCCGCACTCAAGTCCAGGCCAGTCACATCAAAACCAGCCTGAGAAAAACGAACAGACTGTATGCCTGTACCACAAGCCAATTCCAAGAGTTTCTTTCTCTCCTTAGTTTTTGGCAAATGACGCAGAGAAAAATCAGTCCATTTATCGTATAAACTATCATCCATCACAGCATCGTAAACAGCCGCAAAGGTTTCATAAGTTGCCATAATCATGATACCAAGAGCCTACATGGCAAACACCACTCGCCCTCACCTTTCTATCAATTTTCTTCTAAAATAAGCAAAGAAACCCAGTTGGCTACAACTGAGTTCATCTTCTACGCCAGAGTTTCAGATAAGTCTACAGAATCCGCCTCATGCCATAGTTTTTCCAGATTATAGTGGGCACGCATTTCTTCTGAGAAGATATGCACTACGACAGCACCTAGGTCCAGCAAGACCCAGCCTCCAGCTGCATCGCCTTCAACATGGCTACCTTTAAAGCCTGATTCCGCTACTTTTTCACGGATATTGTCAGCGATAGCATCCAACTGACGGCTATTCATTGAACTAGTGATAACAAAGTAGTCTGTCACACTGGTCAAATTCTGTACATCAAGTGCGAGGATATCCTCTGCACGTTTCTCATCAGCCGCTTTCACGACTAGTTCTAATAATTCTTTTTCGTTCATTTAGTCCTCTTTCAAATAGTGCACATAGGCGTTATAGGTTTCAAGGGTTTGGGGATAGATGGGAAATCCCTGATGAGCTAGATGCTCCACGGTACGAGCTGTTTCGTAGGCCACCGCCTTATTAAGCGATAGACTTGCAATCTCACGCGCCACATCTACTCCAGGAAAGGCTCGATTGTGCTCGATATAGTCTGCGACATAGATGACCTTGTCTAAGTCTGTCATCTGACTAGCCCCGACTGTATGGATTTCAATGGCTCGCAGGATTTCTGAATCATGCAAATTCAAATCTTCCTGAATCTTGTAGATGCCGACCATACCATGCCAGACATTATTGCCCCATTTTTTGAGGTTAGGGTCTAGCTGATAACGATCAATCAAGTCTAGAAAATCCTGATCTGACAGCTTTTTAGCATAGTCATGAAGAAGACCTGCTAGACCTGCCTTCTCAACATCCACACCAAATCGCTGGGCCAGTTCTATGGCTGCACGCTCTACTCCCAAGCAATGGGTTAAACGCTTTTCAGGTAGAAGCTCTGCCATTTTTTCCAACAAAGCCTCGCGAGAGCAGTTGATATAGTCTTGATAGGCCATCAGTAGAGCCCCTCCTTCTCGATGTAGTCTAGCACAGGCTGAGGTAGGAGAAAGTTAGGTTTCCGACCTTGGGCAATGAAATCACGCACCATGCTAGATGAGATATCCATGAGAGGCACATCCACCCAGATAACTGGATAGGAAGTACCAGCCTTATAGCGTGGGCGCTGAACTCCCACAAACTGAACCAGATCGACCAGTTCATCAATTCGGTACCACTTAGGCAAATAGTCCACCATATCGGCACCGATGATAAAGTAATAATCTGTATCTGGATTCTTCTCGGTTAGAAGCTTCATGGTGTCGTAGGTATAGGAAATGCCCTTGCGCTCCAACTCAATAGTTTCAATGTCCAGACCTTCAATCCCCTCAATCGCCAATTCAAGCATCTTGAGACGGTGATGTTCAGGGATGGTTTCCTTTTTATCTACGTGAGGAGGTTGGTATTCAGGCATGAGCAAAACCTGATCCAATCCCAACTGTTGCCGTACTTGATCCGCAACAATGAGATGGGCATTATGAACAGGGTTAAAATTCCCTCCTAAAATCCCGACTTGTTTGCGTTTTTTCTCCTTGATTTCTGGCTCCAACTCTACCTTGGTAAAGGGAGTCAATAGTTCGATTGCCATAGGCTAGTCTCCTTTATTTCTCTGTAAAAACAGTTATTTGGAGTATGATTTTTAGATTTCTTTGACTTTTTTAGAAATCTTGCGATTTTCTTTCTTACTGGATTGTTTAAACAAAATCAAGATGCGTCCGATTTTTTGGACTGTATCCACACCGATTTCTTCTTCCAAGATTTCAGCTACTTCGTGGATATTTTCATCTGTATTTTGCAAAAGAGTCACCTTGATCAATTCACGGGCGTCAAGAGCTTGACGGACGCTGGTTTTGATTTGGTCGTTCAGTCCATTTTTCCCGATTTGGATGATGGGTTTGAGGGTGTGTGCCTGGCTGTTGAGGAAGGCACGTTGTTTTGATGTTAATGACATAATTTCTTTAAAAGAGTTTCTTTTTATACTTTTCTGAAGTGGTGACGGACGTCAGCAAAGTCCTTCGGACTTTCATGACTAAAATTTGAGCCTAAGGTCTCAAATTTTCCGCAGTTGGTACAATCACTTGTACCAACTAACACCACGGCGAAAAGTATTCTCTACGGGCTCGCAACGCTCGCCTTAATAAAGACAACCCTTTCCTTTCTGTGTTTAAATAATTGCTTTTCGTGTGACGACTGCGACTCCTTCTGGTGCCCAGACGGCGACTTTGGCTGTGCCTGTTACGCGAATCCAGCCTAAGCCTGAGATAACTAGGTCTGTCTTATCCTTGATGTTAAATACATGCTCAACCAGTTTAGGAAAATCTTCTTTTTCCTTGCTATTTGGTGGTGTCAGAAGGCTTCCAAGGTGCTTGTCGTAGAAAGCACTAGCGCCTTCAAGCTTAGTACGATGGAGTTTCAATTCATTGTCAAAGAAGGCAGTGAAACCTTGCTTCTCACCTGCAATGAAGTCAAATCGTCCGAGACCCCCTAGAAACAGTGTTTGTTCAGGATTGAGCTGATAGGTTTTTGGCTTGATTTCCTTTTTAGGACTGACATACTTGAGGTTTTTGGCCGTCAAGTAGTGAGCCATCTGGTGGCGGTGGATGATCCCCGGCGTATCGTAGATATAAGATCCGTCATCAAGCGGAATCTCAATCTTGTCCAAGGTTGTCCCTGGGAAGCGCGAAGTCGTAATGACATTCTGGTCACCCGTGATTTCTTGGATAATAGCATTTATAAGGGTTGATTTTCCAACGTTGGTTACACCGACCACATAGACATCACGGCCCTTACGGTAGTGTTCAATCTTATCAATGACTTCCTTAATGGCATGTTTGTTTTGTGCCGAAGTTAGGACGACATCGACTGGACGAAGGCCTTCTTCATGGGCACGTTCCATGAGCCACTGGCTAATCTTGCTCGGCTTAACTGACTTAGGCAGGATATCTTTTTTATTTCCCACCAAAAGGACATCATTACCCGATACAAAACGTGGCAAGCCTGGGATAACAGAGCTATTAAAATCAAAGATATCAATGACATTGACCACTAAGGCATCACTGTCTCCCACCTCGTGCAAAAGCTTGAGGAAATCATCGTCCGTCAACTGGACATCCGTGATTTCATTATAGTGGCGGAGACGGAAACAGCGTTGACAATAGACTTCGCCAGTCTCCAAACCTTTTTCAAGTGCCGACTGGGGAGTAAAACCAAGACCAGCCTTGTCTGTCGTCTGAATGGTTGCTCCACAACCAATACAGAGAATTTCTTCCATAGTTAAATTCCTTTTTTATATGTAATCGGTCCGTACTTTTCAGTGATTTTTCGCATCACACGACGCTCACGAGCTCGGTTAATCTGCGTTTTGATCGAGTCATGTTGGACCAAGGGTTTGACTAAAATCGAGCGAATGCCAGCACGGTGGGCTGCTCGAATATCTGTCATGAGCTGGTCGCCAACCATGACCACTTCACTTTTCTCATAGTGGAATTCCTTCATGGCACGATCAATCCCAAATGTGAAGGGCTTCAGAGCCCAATAAACGTAATCAATTCCAAACTTCTCAACTGCACGTTGGACGCGTTTCTTAGTGTTATTTGATACCACGATAATGCGAATACCTGCGTCACGAAGATCATGTAGCCATTGCTTCATCTCTGGCGTCCCATCAGGGTTGTTCCAAGCAATGAGGGTATTGTCCAAATCGACCAAAACAGCCTTGATTCCCTGCGCCTGCAGGCTTGGGACTGTCAGATCATAGACTGCTTCCACAGCAAAATCTGGCATGTAATTTTCAATCGCCATTCTGGCTCCTTTTCTTAACTTTTTTTCGCAATTTTCCTTAGCAATAATGACAGGATAATCCACAAACCTGCACTGGCCAAGCTGATGTAGAGCCAAGCATGGGGTTCATCTGTTAAAGGTAGGGGAACATTCATTCCGAAAAAGCCTGTAACTACTGCCAAAACCGCTAGCAAGACTGAAATGATGGTCAAGGTTGTCAAATTATCATTCAGATTATTGTTTAGGATGTTGTTATAAGATGCTGATAGTTGTTGGAGGACTTGAGAAATCAAGTCTGTCATGGATACCAGCTGATGAGCCTCAATCATGGCATCATCAAACTGTTCTCTCTCAATCTCGTTAAAACTGCGATAGAGGGCATGCCCTTGGATATGCTCCAGCAACATGCGATTTTGCTTGGCAGCCGCAGTGAGGTAAACCATACCAGTCTCCAAGTCGGAAAGGGCAAAGAGGTTTTTCTTGGTCGTCCTCTGACGCAAGAGACCATTGACTTCATCCTTACTCTTGTCCATCTGCTCGATGACAGGATAATAGGCATTGCTGATGATTTCCAGACTGGCAAAGAGAAACTTGTAAATCGAAAGCGTGTCATGACTCTCCAGATAACGGGTCATCTGTTCAATAATATAGGCGTTCTTGGTATTACTAATGGTAATCAGGCGATGATGTTCCACGATAAAGGTCATGGGAAAGGCTTCGTAGTAGGCCTTATCCTTTTTCAAGTTCAAGACATTGTAGATAAAGGTCACAGTCCCATTTTCGCGGTGATAATCCATGTGGGCACGCTCATTCCTATCCAGTGCGTATTCGATGGTTTCCTTGTCCAAACCGTAGATTTCAGAAAGGTCCTCTAGTTTCTCCAACTTGTCCAAATCTAGGTTAATCCAGGCGCAATCATTGCCCAACTGTTTTTCTAAGAACATCTTCTCTCCTTTACCAAACTCTTTCTATTGTACCATAAATCTGCTAAAATTTCAGGCCTGGTCTGTCCGAGAGAAATTGCTGACAACGGTGATATTCCGATTGGGAACGAAGTGTAGAACCTGATCTTCTCCTCTGAGTTGAGTTGTTCGAATGCCGACACTGACGACCTTGCCCGATACAGTAATGGGACCATTTGTCAGAACGACCTCATCTCCCACATCCAGTTGACGTTCAAAAAGGATGAAAAAGCCATTGATGACATCAGACAGAAAACCTTGTGCTCCCATCCCAATAGCCACCCCAGCAATCCCAGCACCTGCCAGCAAACTAGAAACTGGCAAACCCAAAATAGACAAGATACAGTAAAGCAAAAAGAAATAAAGGGTATAATTAAACACATTCTCTAATAAACGTGAGATGGTTTTCTGACGCCCGACATCGTGATGAGACATTTTTAAAGAGGGTTTGACAACTCTCTGCACCATGGTATGAAGCAGTTTTTTAGCTATGTAGAAGAGTAAAAATAAGAATAAAAGAGAAAGTATCTTGGTCAAGATATTCTCGATAATCGCTGTAATATCAATCTTATTGAGATAGGTTTGAATAAATTCTTGCATAGAAAACTCCTTTCATTTATTATACCATACTTTCATAAAGTATCATTCTCCATAAATATTCAAAAATAATTTCAAAAATAGACAGAAAATTCTTGATTTTGGTTTATATTTATACTATAATCATAAACATTACACAACTAATACTCAATGAAAATCAAAGAACAAACTAGGAAGCTAGCCGCAGGCTGCTCAAAACACCGTTTTGAGGTTGTGGATAGAACTGACGAAGTCAGTAACCATACCTACGGCAAGGTGAAGCTGACGTGGTTTGAATTTGATTTTCGAAGAGTATAAGGAGGTTATTATGAAAAAACTCATTCATGCTTGGAATAAGGCAAGCCTAATCAAACGGATTTTGATTGGTATGCTTTTTGGAGGAATCCTAGGACTGACACTTCCTTCTGTTTCAGGAATTGGGCTACTCGGAGATCTCTTTGTTGGTGGTCTCAAGGCCATCGCACCCATTCTAGTCTTTGCCCTTGTTGCCAATGCTCTTTCCAAACACCAAAAGGGGCAAGATAGCAATATGAAAACGGTTATCTTTCTTTATTTAGTGGGAACCTTTGCAGCAGCACTTGTAGCTGTCTTTGCTAGTTTCATCGTTCCAGTTGAAATTACCTTAAATAGTGCTAATACAGAGGTTACACCTCCTGATGGTATAGGTCAGGTTCTTAGCAATCTCTTGCTTAAACTCGTAGACAATCCTGTCAATGCCCTTGTCACCGCCAACTACATTGGTATTCTATCATGGGCAGTGATTTTCGGTATTGCTATGAGAGAAGCCAGCAAAAATAGTAAAGAATTGTTGAACACCATAGCTGATGTGACTTCTAAGATTGTTGAATGGATCATCAACCTAGCACCATTTGGAATCCTAGGCCTTGTCTTTAAAACTATCTCTGATAAGGGAATCGGCAGTCTCGCAAACTACGGTATTTTACTTGGACTATTGGTTACAACCATGTTCTTTGTCGCTCTGGTTGTCAATCCATTGATTGCCTTTCTCTTTATGAAGAGAAATCCTTATCCCCTCGTTTGGAAATGTTTGCGTGTCAGCGGTGTGACAGCCTTCTTCACTCGTAGTTCTGCGGCTAACATCCCTGTCAACATGAAACTTTGTCACGACCTCGGACTCAACCCAGATACCTATTCAGTTTCTATCCCACTTGGTTCTACTATCAACATGGCCGGAGCAGCGATTACCATTAACATTTTGACCCTTGCTGCAGTAAATACTCTTGGAATCCCTGTTGACTTTGCGACAGCCTTTGTCCTTAGTGTAGTTGCCGCAATCTCAGCCTGTGGAGCTTCTGGTATCGCTGGCGGTTCCCTCCTTCTTATTCCAGTCGCTTGTAGCCTTTTCGGTATTTCTAATGATATTGCCATGCAAGTTGTTGGGGTTGGATTTGTGATTGGTGTCATCCAAGACTCATGTGAAACAGCCCTCAACTCTTCTACAGACGTCCTCTTTACTGCCGTTGCCGAATACGCAGCAGCCCGTAAAAAATAACTCATAAAGGCAAGCCTGCTCAGGTCTTGTCTTTTCCGCTTTTATTCTAACTTACTAGGAAATCCATATGTCTATTAGCCAACGTACCATAAAGCTAATCTTAGCTACCTGTCTTGCCTGTCTTCTTGCTTATTTTCTCAATCTTTCTTCAGCAGTTTCAGCTGGAATTATCGCTCTATTGAGCCTATCTGATACGCGTAGAAGTACTTTAAAACTGGCTCGCAATCGACTTTTTTCTATGCTTCTAGCTCTGTCTATTGGGGTTTTGGTCTTTCACCTGAGCGGATTTCATATCTGGAGCCTTGGCCTCTATCTTGCTCTATACGTTCCTCTAGCCTACAAGATGGGCTGGGAAATTGGTATCACACCAAGCACTGTTTTGGTGAGCCATCTTTTGGTACAAGAGTCAACCTCTCCAGACCTTCTAGTCAATGAATTTCTTCTCTTTGCTATCGGTACTGGATTTGCCCTACTAGTCAATCTATACATGCCTTCACGAGAAGAGGAAATTCAGCTCTACTACACGATGGTGGAAGAAAAGTTAAAAAATATTCTCCTACGCTTCAAATATTATTTATCCAGAGGGGATGGACGCAACCGAGCACAGCTGGTTGAAGAATTGGACACCCTTTTAGAAGAAGCCCTCAGACTGGTCTATCTAGATCACTCTGATCACCTCTTTCACCAAACCGACTACCATATCCACTACTTTGAGATGAGACAGCGACAAAGTCGTATCCTGCGAAATATGGCCCAGCAAATCAACACCTGTCACCTAGCTGCCAGTGAGAGCCTGATTTTGGCCCAACTCTTTTCAAAAATTGCAGGGCAACTGAGCCAGACCAATCCTGCTTCTGATTTGCTAGATGAAATTGAACGCTATCTAGAAGTCTTTCGGAACCGCAGTCTACCCAAGACAAGAGAAGAATTTGAAACCCGCGCCACACTCCTCCAACTCCTACGTGAAGCCAAAACCTTCATCCAAGTCAAAGTTGATTTTTACCAAAAATATAGAAAGTAAAAAAAGAAAACTTCAGACCAATCACAAAAGGTGAATATCTGAAGTTTTCTTTTATTTGTAAGTTATTACCATAAAGGCTAATAGTAAAACAAATAAAGCCAAACTCACCAATAAAGTGAGAACCTTTACCAAGGTGTTACTCTGCCAGTAGCTTGGTTTACCAATATTACTAGTCGCATCCATAGAGAATAATTGATTTTGACGGGGTTGTATGGTTACCAGTACAATTAAAGCGAGAGATAGGACAATAGCTAAAACAATCAGTATGTCAATCATAGGCCTACCTCAAAATTCCCAGCAAAGTAAAGAGCAAACCAATCAGAATCATCAAGCCCAGTAAAAGTGAAAAAGTCTTACTAATCTTTTCCCCTCGGGTTTCTTTTTCCTTCTTGATAGGTTTTTGTTTCAACTCTTCCATGCGACCTTCAACGTCTTTGTAAAATAAATCTTCGTCTGACATATTAGCCTCCTAAAACGGTTTGCATGGTTTCCTGATATCGCACCAAGTCAACATAGTTTGCATGTTGACCTTGCTTTCCAAGTGCCTGACGCATTTGTTCAACATCTGAAAGGGCCAGTTTAATGGTCTCAACCAAAGGAGCAACCTCACTACTTTCAAATAGATGATCAGGAGCGATATAAAGTCTATTGTGCACTGTCTGATTAAATCCAAGGATCAAGAGATTGTGCTCAAAGGCCTGACGCACTGCCTGCAATAACTCATTGCTATGGTTTATATCCAAATAAATATCCGACAATTGATAGAGCTCCTGAATCTTCTGTGGACTAGCGTTCTGGTAAAGGACCACATTAGGATAACGAAGCATATCTAATAACTTAGAAGACATCTCTGTCACCGCTGCAATACGGAAAGTGACATCAGGCAGGGCTTCTACGATTGCTTCCACTTGCTCAATCTGATCTGAATTAGTCAAGATTAAGGCATCTCTTCGAAGGAAATTATCACGTTTGAACTGATAATGGTAACCCAAGTGCACAAATTGATCATGGTATTTCTTGTCAGTCAACTCTAAAGCACGTTCATAAGTCGCCTTGTTTGGAATGATAATTTTCTTAGTGCGCACATCATCACTCTCTAAAATCAACTGCATATTGCCTGGAATGGCATCATAGAGAGGTTCCTGCCAAACCAAAACATCTGAGCCAGATTTATCTGGATGATGGAAGGAAACCAAGAAAGGAGTTGCTAGAGTATTAAAGATAAGCTGACTGGTATCTATTTCCAAATCTTGCAAAAAGAAGGTAATAAATTCAACCTTATTTGCAAAGTAACGCATGGACTGACCAGGCAAAGTCAATAAGATATCACCCGTCACATGGTTTTCAAGTAACACCTCCTGGCCATTGACATCTTGGTAAACCGTCATAATCAGCTCACTATCAGCACTATAGGTCGTTGTAGCAAAGCAAGCTCCAAAGCGATTATAATGATCAACTTGACGGACTCGACCTTCCAGGTCTTTCCAATCTACCTGTTTAACCAAGCGAGCCTGCATTCCATCAGCATAATGAATGACAGCTCTCTCCTGTGTCATATCTTCAATACGAGCAGACTGATTATTTCCTGAAATTTCCCAAAAAGCTGGAACAGGAACTTGGTTAAAATAAAGAGGTTTTCCCTTTTCATAGCCTAAATAATAAGTAAAAGGAGAGACCAGACCATCAGGCAGAAAACCATCTGCATCGATGACCACTCCAAGTTGAGAAAGACCAGTAGCTACTAGACTTTCATGTAAATCTCGACTTTCCTGACTATAACGATCATAAAGTTCAATCATGGAGCACCTCCTCTACTGTTTTCTTCCACTTTTCTAAAATTTCTTCGGTTAAGAAGCCTTCTGCAATTTGATAAGAATGGGCACGCATATCTTCCAAACGATTTTCTTGATACAATTGACAAATCTTAGCTGCATAAGCTTGCTTGATTTGGTCCTCCACATGGTCAGATGAACTTGGAATCAAATAACCATTTTGCCCATCCTCTATAAAAGTCTGATTACCATAAGGTACATCAAAACCAATTAGAGGAAGGCCTGAACCAATAGCTTCCATCAAGGTCAAACCAAAGCCTTCGCTGGTAGAAGCAGTCAAGTAGACCTCATACTGGCTATAAATCTGCGAAAGTTCCGCATGTCCCTTGAGCTGGATATAGTCCTCTGCCTGATGATTTGCAATAATGTCTCTAAGCAGAGAATCCTCTCCACCACTACCATAAATATCAAAGGTTAATTCAGGTATTTCCTTATGCGCCTCAATGACCGCTTTGACCAACCAGTCAATATGTTTTTCTTTGGCAAGACGCGAAGCCGTAATCAATGAAAATAGCTTACGTCCTTGACTTGACTCAGTTAATGCATCAATACTGCCTACAGGAATGGTAACAACCTTTGGTTGGTGCTGGGTGTATTTGGCAAACTGCTCTTGCAACACTTCATTCTGTCTATCAGTTGATACGATAAAGAAATCAACCTTATCTGCATTGGTAAACTGGTAGTCGTAATAATTATTCCAAAGGATATAATCCTCATTTGTAGCATTTTCACTATAATGTTCAGCATGAACAACTACCGCTAGATGCGCTGCTTGCGCTTCCTCAAACACAACCTGTCCAATACCTGTCTCCCTATCGAGAATGACCAAATCAGACTTGTTCAAATTCAAAGATTTCATAAAAGCACGCATGAAAGCTTGCTTTCCATAGAAAATCTTATCCTTAAAACGGTAAACTTCTTCCTTCCCTTGATTCATCAAGATATCATAGGCTGGAGTCCCGTCTTCATTATAAAAAGTTCGTTGATATAGGACTGCAACATTATCCTTGGGAGCAAAGTATTCGCTACAATAACGCGTATAAGAAAAGTAATCCTTGCGAATCAGTTTTCCTTTAAAAACATACTCCGCATGTTGAACCAAGTTCTTGTTTTCATCAACTAAATAACAGGTGACAAACTTATCTTGGTCAGAAAAGAAGATACGCAATACCTTGCCATTTTTTTCTCTGTGACTTTCTTCACCACCAAAGTAAGCCAAGACATCATCCACTGTCACGCTAGTCGGTGCAATCTTTATGTCTGTGAAATGATTATAAAGCCAAATCACTTGATCATCATCAAAACCAATATTGGCTGTTAAGTGCTGAATATTATCGGCTAAAATCATATCTGTAAAGATAAACTTAGAGGACAGATTTAATTTCCGAAAAACACCAGCACGGTAGGCTTGAGCATATTCAACACCACTACTAGCCCATCCAAGTCCTAAATTTATATTGTAAATTGTCATATTTTCCTCTTTTTATGGGAAATGAGTCATAATCTCACCCTTAGGAGTGACTTCAACCAAGCCCATCAGGAGATTACGCACCATATCCGCATGAATTTGTTCTTTCATGGTTTCAAAGCCTGCATAGGCCTCTTGATAGTACTCTACAATTGGATTTTTCTGTGCAGCAGATTGACCACCGATAGCCATAGATAACTGTTGTAGATAGTCTACCTGCTCTACCCAATTGTCATCAATAGCCTTGAGCATGGAAAGTCGTAAAAACTGTTCATACAGTCCATGTTGATCAAGTAATTCTTTCTTTTCAGAAAGCTCTCTATCAATCACCTGTTTCACAAAGTTACGAACTGCAGTTTTGTCAGTCACATTTACATAGTCTGGAACTTCTTTAATATGAAAACTAATATTGGTCACGATAAAGTGGAAGAGTAACTCTCGGCTTTCATAGTCTGAAGAAGTCACTTGATCTATGTAGCTAGCAATGATTTCATCAACAACATCTTCCAAATCACGAGAACCATCTATTAAACGATTTCTCTCTTTATAGACCATATCTCGTTGTATATTCATACTCTCTGCATACTCTAGAGTCTGACGACGTGCAGAGCGTCCTGCACTATCACTCGCATGCTGAGCTCTTTCAACTAATTTCCGATACTTGCGACCCTTAAGAACCTCTGGTTGAGTCATATCTTGAACCTGATAATCTTTATATTTTTTATGCACCCAAGATGGACCAAATTTCTTGATAACATCGTCCTCTAAGGATACAAAAAACT
>CAUOWW010000003.1:0-51644 GCA_963508345.1 uncultured bacterium | reverse complement strand
CTATCGAAGACCACCGTTTCTTTGATCATAGAGGTGTTGATACTATTCGTATCATAGGAGCTGCATTGAGAAACCTCCAAGGACAAGGGGGACTCCAAGGTGCTTCAACCTTGACCCAGCAATTGATTAAATTAACTTACTTTTCTACTTCAACTGCTGACCAAACCATATCACGTAAAGCTCAAGAAGCTTGGCTAGCAGTTCAGCTAGAACAAAAAGCAACCAAGCAAGAAATCCTGACCTATTACATCAATAAAGTCTACATGTCTAACGGTAACTATGGGATGCAAACCGCAGCCCAAAATTACTATGGAAAAGACTTAAAGGAATTAAGCTTGCCACAGTTAGCACTCCTTGCTGGAATGCCTCAAGCACCAAACCAATATGATCCTTATTCCCATCCAGAAGCTGCTCTCGAACGTCGTAATTTAGTACTTTCAGAAATGAAAGACCAAAATTACATCAGTGCAGAACAATATGAAAAAGCAATTAATACTCCTATCACCGATGGTCTCCAGAGCTTAAAATCAGCCAATAGTTATCCAGCCTATATGGACAATTACCTCAAAGAAGTAATCGACCAAGTCGAACAAGAAACTGGCTACAATCTTCTTACCACAGGTATGGAAGTCTATACTAATGTCGATAAAAATGTTCAACAGAGACTTTGGGATGTTTACAATACAGATGAGTATGTTGCTTACCCAGATGATGAACTCCAAGTAGCATCAACTATCGTGGATGTAACAAATGGTAAAGTACTTGCTCAGTTAGGTGCCCGTCACCAATCAAGTAATGTATCTTTCGGCATCAACCAAGCCGTGGAAACAAACCGTGACTGGGGTTCTACTATGAAACCCATCACTGACTATGCTCCTGCATTAGAGTATGGAGTCTATGACTCTACTGCATCTATTGTACATGACGTTCCTTATAATTATCCTGGTACTGATATTCCCGTCTACAACTGGGACCATGGTTACTTTGGAAATATTACAATTCAGTATGCACTTCAACAGTCACGTAATGTCACAGCGGTTGAAACTCTTAATAAGGTTGGTTTAGACAGAGCAAAAACCTTCCTCAATGGATTAGGTATTGACTATCCAAGCATACACTATGCCAATGCCATTTCAAGTAATACACCTGAATCCAACAAAAAATATGGTGCAAGTAGTGAAAAAATGGCCACTGCCTACGCAGCTTTTGCTAATGGTGGTATTTATCACAAACCAATGTATATCAATAAAATCGTCTTCAGTGACGGTAGTGAAAAAGAATTTTCTGATGCTGGTACACGAGCTATGAAAGAAACCACTGCCTATATGATGACCGAAATGATGAAAACTGTCTTAGTCTACGGAACAGGACGTGGTGCCTATCTACCATGGCTTCCACAAGCAGGTAAGACAGGTACTTCTAACTATACCGACGACGAAATTGAAAAGTATATCAAGAACACTGGCTACGTAGCTCCAGATGAAATGTTTGTAGGTTATACTCGCAAATATGCAATGGCTGTTTGGACAGGTTACTCAAATCGTCTCACTCCAATCATTGGAGATGGTTTCCTCGTGGCTGGTAGAGTCTATCGATCAATGATGGCCTACCTCTCAGAAGATAACCGCCCTGGAGATTGGACAATGCCAGAGGGATTATACAGAAGTGGAGAGTTCGTCTTCCAAAACGGAGCAAGAAATACTTGGAATACTACAGCTACACAACAAACACAAACAGTAGAAAATTCCTCTACAACAACTGAAACTTCAACTACACAGGCAAATACGACTGTTAGTCAACAATCCAATAGCGCTCCAGTAACTGATCCAAATCAAGGACAAACTGGTCAAGCTGTCCAACCAGTACAACCAACACCACAAAATCCACAAGTTCAACAGCAACCACAATAGTAAGATGAAGAAAATCCTGAGAATAGAAACTCAGGATTTTTTCTACAAAAAATTAGCTTCATCATCTCTGAAAGTGAAGATAGTCATCAATTCATCTTCGAGAAAGCAAAAGAAGTTAGCTAAAAACTAACTTCTTATTTGATCTATTTCACATGTTTTGCAAGTTCTTCTTGCGCTTTTTTATTGGATTCTTCTTTTTCTTTCATCCATTTATCTTGAGCTTTTTGATATTCATCTGCTGTGACTGCCTTATCTTGAAGTTCAAGGTATTTGTATCGGAGCGGATCGCTTGTCCCCTTGTTACCTGCGAAAGAGAATGGTAAAGTAAATGGTACCATTTTAGACAAGATTGGACGCCCTGTACGAGATGTCGTTGGAATGACTAGGGCACTATCTGTCAACCATGCTTGAGCTTCAGCATACTTATTGTAACGTTTTGAAACATCTGTAGTCTCAGCTCCTGCTTCGTTTACTAATTTATCATAGTCATTAAGACCAACCTTCTTAGCAGCTTCATTATTTGTTCCTGAATCAAATCCTAGGTAAGTTCTCGTATTTTCCCCTACAGAAGGCTTGATGATATCAAGATAAGTTGATGGATCTGAGAAGTCTGGTCCCCATCCAATGTTATCAGAAATATCCCAATCCTCACCGGCAGCAGTTTGTGCAAATAAAGTTACATTAAGCACTTCATCTTTTTGCAATTGTTGGATATCAATAATGACATTATCAGTTCCTAAAGTTGCTTCCAAGGATTGTTTCATAGATTGGACGCGCTGAACTTTTGTAGTTGCTGTTTGGTCAACAGGCATATCTAGGTGAATTGGGAAGGTTACTCCTTCAGCTTGCAGGGCTGATTTAGCTTTAGCAAATTCTGCCTTGGCTTTTTCTGGATTGTAAAGACCGTCTTGTGCGTCAGCAAGATTAACACCCTTCCATTCATCCCCGTAAGTCACCAATTTTTCTTTGACCATATCGCCAAAGTTTTTACCATCTGCTTGAACAAATGTTGGTGGAACAAAGATATTACGTAAGATTTTGCTTGCTCCAGTTTGTCCATTTAACTGAGAAGCATAGGCTGTACGGTCAAAGCCAAAGGCAATAGCCTGACGGAAATCCTTGTTTAAGAGTGCTTTTTTAGTAGAAGTCTTTTGTTCCTCACTAGTTTTAGAAGTATATTTATAGGACTGACGGTCGATATTTGTTCCCACTACATAAGTCGTAGAGTCCTGTTGCGTATAGACAATATTGTCCTTCATTGATTTTTCAAGCTCTGCGAAACTTGCACTTGTTGGATAGAGACGAGCCACTGAAAGGCTACCGTCTTTAAAGTTTTCTGCAGGTTTACTAGTATCTTGACCGTCCCAGAATGACAATTTAACTTTGTCAATATGGACATTGTCCTTATCCCAGTAGTTAGGATTTTTCGCAAATTCAACAGCAGATTTGGTTACAATAGATTTCAACAAATAAGGACCATTATACAAGATACTACTTGGATCCGTAGCTTTGCCAAAATCATCCCCTTTTGAATTCAAAAACTCTTCATTGACTGGTGCTAAGACACCCATTGTTGTTTTAGAATTCCAAAAACTTTCAGGTTTGTTCAAAGTGTATTGGACTGTTTGATCGTCAATCGCTTTAATCCCAACTTGAGAGAAATCTTTAATTTCCCCTTTAGCATAGGCATCCAAACCTTTAATTGAATCTTGTACCAAGTAAAGACCTTCAGACTTCTTATCTGTCGCATATTTAAGACCTGTTACAAAGTCTTGAGCCTTAACAGGAGCATACTCTTCTCCCTCAGATGTATACCACTTGGCATCCTGACGAATCTTATAAGTATAAGTCAAGCCATCCTTAGAAACTGACCAGTCCTCTGCCATCGAGGGAACCAAATTCCCATAGCGGTCACTCTCCAACAATCCATCAATCACGTTACTAGTAATGTCGGCAGTCGCTGCCTTACCAGTTGTTAAGTAGTTGAGATTATCTGGGTGTGTCTCATAGGTGAATGCAAAGGTCTGCTCACCTTTAGCGCCTGAGCTCCCAGAACATGCAGCTAGAACACCTGCTGCTAATAGAGTCACTCCTGCGAGAGCCAATACTTTTCTCGTTTTCATAAACTTCTCCTTCATTTTTCTATCCATTATAGCCCCTTTTTCAAACCTTGTCAACAGAATTTTCAGAATTTTTTAAAATTTTTTAAACAAGAATGTTGCAAAAATATGAATAATATCAAAAATCCCTCAACTACATTAGGTAGTCAAGGAATTATCAATCATATTTCTAAAGAGCAATTGGTAAGCAATTTTTGTTGTTTACTCTAACTCATTTCTTACACACTGCAAGGCTGCTCCAATTACTTGGTGCATATCGTAATAACGATAGTGTCCTAAACGGCCACCAAAGATAACATTCCCTTGCTTATCAGCCAATTTTTTATATGATTTATACAAATGATTATTCCGATCATTATTTACTGGATAATAAGGCTCATCACCTTTTTCCCAAGTTTTAGAATGTTCCTTAGTAATAATAGTCTTGGCTTGATTTCCAAACTCAAAATGTTTGTGTTCAATAATGCGAGTATATGGAGTTTCAGCATCAGTATAGTTGACAACTGCATTTCCTTGGTAATTCTCCATATCTAAGGTCTCATTTTCAAAACGAAGACTACGGTACTCTAGTTCACCTAATTTATAATCAAAGAATTCATCAATCATACCAGTAAAGACAATCTTAGGAAAATCTTTCAGATATTGCTCTTTATTGGCAAAGAAATCAACATTTATTTCTACATCAATGTTTTCATGATCCAACATTTTTTCAACTATTTGAGTGTAGCCACCAATTGGAATCCCTTGATAGGTATCATTAAAATAGTTGTTATCATAGGTCAGGCGTACTGGCAAACGGCGAATGATAAAGGCTGGAAGTTCCGTAGTTGGCTTGCCCCACTGTTTCTCTGTATAATCTTTGATTAATTTTTCGTAGATGTCTGTGCCTACAAGAGAGATAGCCTGTTCTTCCAAATTTTCAGGAGTTTTGCCATTTAAAACCGCACGTTGCTCATCAATCTTAGCCTGTGCTTCTGCTGGCGTTACAACTCCCCAAAGTTTATTGAAGGTATTCATATTAAAAGGTAGGTTATAAATCTCTCCCTTATAATTAGCAACAGGAGAGTTAGTATAACGATTAAACTCTGCAAACTGATTTACATAATCCCAAATCTCCTTATCAGAAGTATGAAAGATATGAGCACCATACTCATGAACTTGAATTCCTTCCTCTTCACGAGTATAGATATTACCCGCGATATGATTTCGTTTTTCAATGACTTTTACTTTTTTTCCTTTTAAGGCTGCTTCATGTGCAAAGACTGCACCAAAAAGACCAGCACCAACGATAAGATAATCGTACATAGATATCCTCCTTTAAAATTACATTTTCAAAAATAATTAGTTAAATTTTCTTTAATTTCTTATAGAAAATTTTAAGAAAATCAAGAATGAAATCATCCTTTAACAATACTAGAATTACACCGTAACTTCCAAAGAAAATGATTCCTTCCACACATAATAACAAAAAATTACTTAATTGTAAGCTCTTTGCAAGAATCATTCCTAAAGTACTTATACCTACAGTAAATAGATAGCGTATCCCAACTATTTGATGTATTATTTTAAAGAGTAAATCTCTCGTATAGTAAATCTGAACACATAAAACAACGAATTCTGCAATCATAGTGGCAAACGCTGCTCCACTTACACCATAAGCTGGAATTAAAATGAAGTTCAGTAGTAAATCTATTATCGCTCCTAAAGTAACTGAAAGTAATACGTACTTTTCTTTTTCTAAAGGTGTCAATACTTGAATACCTAATACACCCGTAAGTGCATTAGGAATAACTGCAAACATTAAAAATTGCATTCCTATAACAGCACCCAAATATCCCTCCCCAGCAAGTAGCAAAATACTTTCCTTTGATACTGAAATAAAGAATACTGACAATGGAAGCGATAAGAATAACGTAAAGTTCAAAGCTTTTGTCATAATTTCCAAAAACTGCTCCCTCATACGGTTATTAGCATAGTAGGACATTCTTGGAAGCAAAACATTTCCTAATGAAGTAACAACACTCAAGAGAATTCCCTTTAGTTTTGTTGCTGCAGTATATAATCCCACATCGTATGTTCCTTTCATACTTCCTAGCATAACGGTATCAAGATTCGTATAAATCGATACTACCAATGTCTGAGCAAATAAGATCAAAATCGGCTTTATATGTGGTTTAAAATGATAAGTTTCTGTCTTTTTAAATGATACATATTTAAATACTCGTTTAAAATTTAAAATATTTGATCCCACACTAGCAAAAACGGAAATTCCTGCATACATAATATAATCCTCAGGACTATGAATCATTAAGAAAATCATAGCCAACGAAAGAAGTCTGAAGAAAATTGATCTAAAAGTAATATAATCATATTGTTCAATTGCTTGAAAAAACCAACCAACTCCTATAACATTTAATAGTATGCCTATTGCATTGATATAAAATAATTCTTTATAGACGTACATTGACGGTAAAGCGAACAACATTATAAAATATGCAATGAGTACTAAAAATACAAGAATTACATTAATAATCAATAGTTCTTGGACAATGGTAGATAATTTTCTTTTATCATCACGTACTTTTGCTGCAGCACGTATGCCATACGTTGGAATACCAAGTGAAGCAATCATCATAAAATAAGATACAATAGATGATACATATGCTACAGTACCATTCGCCTCAACTTGAAGTACTCTAGAAACATAGGGAAATGTTACCAACGGAAAGATGAAATTTGAAACAGTCAAAATAAAATTCATTATAAAATTATATCTGATGGATTTAACTTTATAACTTGTCATATTATCCCTCATCTAAATAGAAAATTTTTCTCGATGTTCTTTATAATACTCGAACATAGCCTTATTCTGAGGACCAAACGATAAATGTCCCACAACCACATTTTCACTGACCATCAATGGTTTTGAATTTAAGATGCAAAAATTACAAATTTGGACTTCATCCACTCCAAGTCCAGCTCCCTCAAACTCAACATTAAAATGATCCATCAATTCCCATAAGCTTCTCTCAAATAAAATTGCACCGATACTGAAGCGAATTGCACACGGATTCACTTTTTTCTCTTCTTTTGAAAATTGTGCATTCAATGTATCTATGGTAGGAATTACTTCTCCATCGCCCCAGAAAAACTTCGCTACTTCGGGATTACTCTCTATAAAACGAGGCTGTCCAGCTATATATTTCGATTTTTCTCCAAATTTTTCATAATAAACATCTTCCAAGCCTAATTTTTGTAAGATTCTTTTATGTCCATAACCATTAACCGGAATTAGTGGGGCTACTACACCAGGGGCATAATCCCCTTCTTGTGCTAAAATATATGCCTCTTTTAAATTTCCAAAATAATGTTCTGTAATAAAAATATCTTCATCAATTTTATAAATATATTGTGCTTGAGGATGTAAATTAATAGCTACGTTTTGAATTAAAGATATATTGTTCTGCTCCGTACTCAAATACGACCAATTATTTTCTTCACAAATTTGGTTTAATTTTTCTGAATAGATGCCAGAAGATAGGACACAAATATCCATTGTTTCTGGTGCAAATGTCTTTACTCTTCCTAGCACATCGTCATATAAAAATTCTTTATACCCCGCTAATATGATACATAAATCTTTACTATCTTTTTTACGGTCAATAAATTTCCCTGTATATTTAAATTTTTTTTCGAAGCGATATTGATTTTTTTTTCTTTGTAATTGTTGATAAATTCCTTTAGTCAGATGACTCTTTTTAAGAAACTTTTTAATACCCATTTTTTCTCCTTTACGCTCTATAACATTTTTTAATTCACTAACCATTTATACTTCGGAAATAGTTTTTTTAATGCTAAAGTAATCACCACGCTTAAAATTAATGTTACCAAAAATCGAAAAATTACCATTAAAATAATTCCATGAGGTGTAATCATTAAATTCTCAGCAACAATAAAGCCCCACTTTAATATCAAATAATTAAGAGTATCAGAAAAAATATAAATTCCTAGACCATTAACTAAAATAAGCTGGTATATTCTGGTATTCATCCATTTCGTGTTTATTGTTAAATAATAAGCAATGGTATAAGTTACTAAACTTCCATACACTGCTAAAATTTCTACAAATACCTTTGAAAGAATAATTGAGTATCTCTTAATACCCAAATTCATGAAAATTAACAAAACAAATCCGATTAAGAGGAAATATACAAATTTCTTGGTATGAGCCAATAAATGGTTGTATACTTCCCTTTTTTGTTCAAATTTAAAGCCAATCGCAAAATAAAATAAAAATTGAAACGAACTTTTTAGTAAAGGAACATTAATTTTATAACTGATTAAATGAAGTACAAATAGGAATAGTAACATTCCAACCCCCGTATCTCTTCTCAAGACGAAGTATGCAATCATAAAAATAATGAACAACGCGAATAAATACCACAGATGAGTATTTCCAAATAAAAACAGTTGGCCAAGAATGGCATTCAAAATACTCGTTTGTACAAAATAATTTGAAATATATTTTACAGGAAGCGTATATAAGATTGTAAAAACAATAAAGGGGATTATTAGTCTTCTAAATTTATTTTTGAATAAAGTGAAAAGGCTCTGCCACTTATTCTTTTCAACTTGAATTCTAAAAAATGCCCCAGATATAGCCATAAATAATGGCATATGGAAATAATAGATAATTTCTGTTAATACATTCAAAGCCTTTATTACCATAAGTGAATGATTGTTATTTATATAGTGAAGATAATCAATCCCACCAAAACTCGTCTTAATAATATAATATGTGCTATGTCCTAATACTACTAATAATATTGTGAGTACTTTTAAAAAATTATATTCTTCTTTTTTCAATCTTAGTTTCCTCTAACAGTTATTTAATTCTTATCTTCTCTAAGTAATTTTATACTTTTATCGATAGCATTACTTGTGTAAAATCCTTCTCTAACTTTTTCAGATAATCTTTCAATATTTTCCTTTAAAAGTACATATTGTTCTTCCGACATATTACTAATTATTTCTTGCATTTCTATTAAATCGTCTACTACAATCCCAATATTATTTTTTTTAACAAAATCACTCAAGGCAGATTGTTTCCAAACAATAACCGGTATTTTTGAAGCTATAAATAACGACACTTTATGAGGATTATTGTATGTTAAATACTCCCCAGTAATCCCTGAACAAGTTAATATAGAATCGCCATCCCAAACTAATCCAAAATCACCTTCAAGTACAAAAGGAATTTTTTCAGGCGAAAAACTTCCTTTATATGATACATAATCATTATTGTTAGTCGATGAAGTAAAATTAGGTCCATATAAATTAAATTTTATTCTATTTTCATTTTTTAATAACTCAGTTAAATAACCACTTTTTTGGGGTGAAAGATTCCCTGCAATTACAACTGTATTATCAAAAGATGCTTTTTCTTTATTAAAATTATCCAGTAAGTAATCAAAAATACCGAGTACAACTATTTTTTCACTGTCGATCTTATTTTCTATTAAAAACTCCTTCATTCGTTGGTTATGACAAATAATCACATCAGCATTTTTAACATACTGTTCCTTAGAAATTAGATTTTTTTTATTTCCCGAATACCTTAACGACTCTAAATCGTTTATTAAAAAGATCATTTTAGCTTTTTTATATTGTAGCAATTTCATTAAAAAATTTTTTAGTTTCCCATGAGTAGCAAAAGGAAATTGAAATATCACAATATCATTACTTCTAATTCTAATAAGACACAACAGCAGTTTAAACGCGTAATCAAATATTCTTACTATCTTACTATTTTTTTTTAATGTTACTAGTGGTTTAAATTTACAGTCTTGAAATATTTTCTGTAAATCATTTGGTGCTTTTGTAGCTGCTGTTGAATCACTACCAAACTCTTCATGAATATAATATAAGTTACTCATTTTTCACCCTCTTAACAATTTTTCTAATTCTAGCCATCATTACTACCATATATACTAAAATTAAAGGCTGTTCAAGATTAATAGCAGTTTGCTTAATGCTTTGGTTTCTAATTTTATGATAGTTATAAATCATCCCAAATTTTCTCTTTAATGTAAAATCAATTTGTAACAATTCCTTGGTCATCATTTGATGTGCAACTGGGTTATTAAATAAAATTTTTTCACTATTTTTGGTTAATCCATCTTCTAAATAATCACAAAAATAAATGATGTCATTAAACCAACGTAATTTATAACCTCTTCTTGCAACTTCATTCCATAAGACAACTTCACTCATAAAGTTTTCTCCATCTATCTCTGGAAACTTAATACTCTTCAAAATATCTGTTCGATATACTTCTGCCTTATCTCCTAAAATATTATGTTTACCTCGATGTAAATTGTCACAATCTATATATGTTCCTTCAAAAGTCTCTCCAACTATTCTTTTTTTAGAGAAACCTTTATTAAATGCTACACCTGCAAAACTGTTATCAAAGGCAATTCCAGAATAGTTATTAAAAATTTTCTCAATAGCATCATCTGTCAATGAATCATCGGAATCAACGATGAAGAATAGCTCACCTCTAGCTAAATCCAAACCATGATTAATTGCTCTATGCTTACCCCCATTTTGTTGATAAAAATATCGTATTTCAAAATCTGCCTGTTCCTTAAATGTTTCAACAAGCTCACCTGTCTGATCTATTGAACCATCATCTACAATAAGCCATTCAAAATGTTTATTTGTTTGACTGTTTAATGAATAAAACAACTTATTCATTAAATACCCTCTATTAAAAGTTGGTGTAAATACGGTAATTTTATTCATTAATACTTTCCTTCCTTTTTCCTAAATAATCAAAAAATAATATTGGAAATAGAAATACGGTGTAACCATAGCTCTCAAACATTAGAGAAATAAATACACTAATCAGTAGTATACTTTCTCTTAGTGTAAATGAGTATTCTTTTATTCTAGAAAAAATAAATAGCAAAAATAATACAAAAAAAATAATTCCTTTATATAGTAGTAAACCTACATAACCACTGTCAATTATGACTGTTCCTTGAGCTAATGAGACAATTCCATCAATTCTTGTGCCAAATAAAGTAATTCCATATTCTCTAAAAAATACATAACTACTAAAAATTCGATTAGTGAACAATTTATTTAAAAATTGAAAAATGCTATTGGCTTCAAAATTAATTGACATTAGAGTTATAAACAAAACAGACACAGTAATAGCTAAATTAATAAAAAAACTATTTAACGGTCTATTTAACTTACCCATTTTATCAAAAAAGTAACAAAAGAGAATTACTAAAATACTTATATATCCTGATGTTCTGGAGTCCGCTAACTGTAATATCCATAAATTCATCAATAATAAAAATAAATAGAAGAAGAATTTGAATCTTTTTATTTCAAAAAGATTTAAACTACAAACGGTTAAGGAATAGATCATTAACCCTAATGAATTCGGGTGTACAAATCCTAAACTATTCCTAATACCACCATTTGATCTATATATTACAAAATTACTAATATAGCCAATATGGGACAATAATATAATTGTTAACACGAATACCGTAAGTGTAATAAAATGTATTTTGAAAAATTTTTTATTATCTTTTAATATAATTGTATATAATAAGAAGAAGTACGTTATTTCTAGAAATGTAAAACCATTAAAAAGATTCAAAATAAATGTTACGAAAAACAATATTAAGGAAGTTAGTTTTAATCTATCTATTCCATATTTAAGACTATGCATCACAAACAGGAATAATATACATATAAGGATTACAATAGAAATTCCATCAATTCTGTCAATATTTACAAATTTCAGTAGATACAATATTGTTAACAGAGAAAAAATTATATTGAACAATGTATTATATTTCTTTTCGAATTTCAAAATTTCCACTTCCTTTCTTAAATATCTCTAAAAATTTGTAATAAGCTTCTTCATTAAAATTAAAATGAACATTAGCAAAGTTATTTGTAATGACTTTCTCTATACCTTTTACTAATTCGTTACTCGTATGCTCTACCTGGATTACTTCGAAATATTCTGCCATAACTTCGGAACCCTGAGTTTTTGTTGAAATACTAGGAATGCCTAAAACAGCTGCTTCTGCTAATACATAACTAAAAGACTCTGATACTGAACTTTGAATTAACCCCACACTATTCTTTATATATTTATATGGATTAGATTGAAAACCTAATAATTTTATATATTGACTCTCTCCTAGATTATTAATTTGATTCTTTAAATGATCATATAAACTACCATCTCCCAAAATAATTAAATGATATTGTGAATACTTTTTTCTAAATAAATGAAAAGCATTTATTAATAATTCAAAATTTTTAACAACTTCCAATCTCCCTATCGCACAAAAATAAGGAGTATTCTCTAATTCTATTTCCTCTTTACTTAAATTTTTTATTTCATCAATGTTAAGCAAGTTAGGGATTACTTCTAAACTTGTCTTTGGAAAAATCTCCTCAAAGGATTCTTTTTGTGGATTAGAAACAGCTAAGATTGAATTAAACTTTTGATAACAAGTCAATTCTTCTTTAAAATTTTTAAACGATCGTTTTGAATACCAATTTTTTGAGAAATCGCAATGGATATAAGCCAGTTTTAAGCTATCTTCATTCGATGATCCCGCTATGATTTTTGTTGGTTTTCCTTCTATATATGCAAATTCATAATCAAATTTTTCATTTTTAAAAATACTTCTCTGTATAATCCATCTATTCACAAATGACGGTGGCAATAACTTAACAAGCTTATTCAATAATTTTTCAATAATAACTGGTGTATTCTTTCTAATAAAATAATCAATCCTTAAATGACTTAATTTTGAGCCATAAAAATTATTTTTTTCCGTATATACTAGAATGCTAATTTCAAACATACTTTCAAATTCTTGAACAAAGTTAACAAGTGATTTTTCAGCGCCTCCACCTGTTAGACTAGTTATACAAATTAACATTTTAGGTTTCAAAATTATTCCCTCCAGTCATTTCCTCAATTAAATCGATCCACTGTTGAATTATTTTATCTTTATCAAATTTATCCATATTATCCTTGGCATGTTTAGCGAAGGAACTTCGCAAGTTCGAATCTTTCATCAATTCAAGTAGTCTCTCACTCATCTTATCGGTATCATAACAATCTATTAGATAACCATTGACCCCATCTTCAACAATCTCATTAGGTCCCGTTGGACATCTAAAGCTAACAATAGGAAGATTATATTGCTGAGCCTCTAACAATACCAAGGGTAATCCTTCGTAACGAGAAGTCATGACATAAATTCCCTTATCTCCATAAATCAGATCCTGATTTTTTTCAAGACCTTTAATGACTAACTTATCTTGCAAATCATTTTTGATGATTAAATCCCTGATTTTATCTACCTCATCTTGATTACCAGAACCATAAATTTCCCAAGTCCAGTCAGTCTTTTCTTTCAGTACTTTCTTAGCAACTTGAACAAGATAATCATAGCCCTTTTGATAATCGAAACGACCTACTGTTATAATCTTAGTTGACTCATTGTTATAAGTTATATTGGAAAGAACATTTTCTTTCCAATTATAAATATAAGCAATCTTGTTCTCAGAAATGCCGTATTTTCGTATAAAATTTTTACGATCTTCTTGTGTAAGAGTAATAATCTTGTCTGCTAACTTTGTTCCAACATATCTTTGGATTTTCCGAGAAAATTCACTATTATCTGCAATTGAATTGGTATGATCACACAAAACTACTTTAGTTTGAGCTCCTATTCCTGCCAAAGATAAAAATATATTAGCAGTTATCCCTATTCCAAAAGCAACCTCTATTTCATTATCTATGAAATATTTTTTTAACAATTTTGAGATTTTTAAAATATTCTTAGATAAGCGTACTCTATGATCAAAAAAATTAGAGTATTTTACTTGAGAATTGATTTTAAAGAACAGATCCGATTGCTTAGTTGTAATTCCAATCAAATGAACTTCATGCTTTTTTGTAAGCTCATTTGCTAACGATACAGCAACCCGCTCACTTCCACCAGAATCATCCAAAATCCATCTCACTAAAGCTATTTTTTTCATTTTTTACCATCATTTCAATTTACTTTTAATTAACGCCGAATAATTATTTTCAGGATCACATTTTATTTTTGTATTTAATTTATATGTCGTTTTAAAAATTTTCGTATTTTCTGAAATATGTTCCCATATGTTCCTATCAAATTTTTCAGAAAAATGACTTTCAAGCCAAAACAAATTCAGATTTGTTGATTCCAATTCCAACATTTGTTTTTTTATCTCGACATTTGTATCAAATGCTATATCAAAAATATAGTCAATCAACAAATAATCAATGACATAATCAAATTTTTTAAAATATTCAAAGAAAAAATCACGAGTAAAAGCGTATAGCAAACTATTCCCTGATAATAAAAAGTCTTCCATCGATTCTTGGAAACATTTGGAGAATAATCTGCCATTTCACCTGTCTTTATTGTAAAATAAGATTTAGAAAAGTTATCCCATTTAAAAGATGAATGAATAAAGACTGTTGAATCAATCCAAGTTCCACCATACTGCGAAAGAAGACAAACACGTATCATATCTGAAATATTTGCAATTGAAATATAGCCTTTTTTTAATTTTTAATTTTAAATATTCAGGAATTTGAACATAGCGATCAAAAGTGGATTCGTCTAAACAATAAAACTCAAAACCATTTTTATGAGCTAATTTTTTCATATTATCTACACAATACTTTACAATTTCAGGAGCATTATCATAACCTTGCCACCACAATGTCCAAATAATTTTATTATTTTCTAGATTATCTTGAGTAAAATTATAATTTTCTACAAATTCATCAAAATGTAGTTTTAGAAATTCTTTTGTTTTCTGGTGACGTTTTTCGCAAAAAAATCTTGCCTGATTTTCACCTATCACTTTTGGTACTTGTCCCAAAAATTTTCCTAAAAGTTGCCAATTTAAAACATCTGAAGGAAAATACTTTTTTTCTTTTTAATATCCAAATAGTAAGCTTGTGCTTTTCTAATTTTACTCACTTATACTCTCTCCTAAACTTATCACTCTATATTGATGAGGAAGTCTTTGTTCAATTGGAGGTAGTGTCATATAATTCTCACCATATATTGCTTTGAGATAATCTTTATATTTATTTGGACATTTCAGTTTTATTCCTTCAAAATCTAATTTAACAGGTTCCCCAAAATAACAACTTGGCACTAACTCACGAAGTTTATATGCCCCTGTAAAATTACCTGCATAACCCTCCATTACTGAATATTTTTTTATCGTTTTTAAATATTTGTACTGTTGTTTTTCAAATGATAGAATATTTTCTATTTTTAAATGATTGGCTATTTTTATTATCAATTTTTCATGCCAAGGTCTATCAGCTTTATTTTGATTTACAATACTATTAAACTGAGATAATTGAACCATCATTCGTCTGTATAAATACCTTTTTTCATGAATTTTTCTCTTTATACCTTTGCTGGGTAAGCCATCTATTGGAAATATATCAATCCACAAACTTTCTTCTTGTTCAACATTACTATAATTCATCATGATTCTTGTTGAAGTATCTCTAATTACAGAAAATGCTTTTCTATATCCTGGTGTATCCTCACTCAAAAACTGATATTTACCATTAAATCGTTCATTAGCAATTTGTTTAAATCGTTCATAATCCTCTCTTGGCATACCCAAATCGATATCATCATCCCAAGGTATAAAGCCCTTATGCCTCACAGCACCTAACAAGGTTCCACCCAAGGCATAATATGTCAGGTCATTATTTTCACAGATATCTATAAATAATTTTAACAACTCTATAATTTTACTCTGAATAATTTCTATCTCTGATTTCATTTATTGACCAATTTCTCTCAATCTTTTCTAGTAAAATAGTCTATATAATTATTAAAAACTCTGTCCATATTTCTTTCCAAAAAATTTCGCCATTAAAAATGACTTCCCTTTTTTAAACAAGTCAACCTTTTCCATGTACATAAAAGGGATTTCCTTAATCTTTAGATCGTTTTTATCTAACCACACATTAAATAGTATCTCACTAACTCTTCCAAATAATCTAGCCTCAAAATCAGTTAAATCTGATAAATCTATACTTTCATACATACTATCCAAGATAGGAAACAGCCAAGAAAAATAATCGTCTGCCAGTTCTTTTTTCATAATGAACATGTTAAACATGTAGCCGCTTCTTTGTTTCATTACCTTATCAAAACTAGAGAGATATTCTGGATTCTTCATTTCAATCATTTTTCTAGCCAGATCTAAATGAGAACCATCAAAAGTATGGTCGTAATGAGAATAGAGAGTTTCAATATAATACTTTCTTCTTTTGGGAACGATGACTTCTGAGTTCTCTAATAGTTCTTCAATTTCATATCTATTTAAGATTACATCATCAATATTTATTGATTCATTATATTTTTTCGTCATTTTAGTAAAATATCGACGATAATGTACTAAACCCAGATAATCACAATCCAAGTTTTTCCAAGCCCAAAACAAGCCAGTTAATTCGCAATAATAAGGGTTTAAATCAGAAATATTTTCTCCTGAATTGTCACCTTGAAATCCTAAGTCTTCCTTTCCTTCACATCCTACGTGAATCGGTAGATATACACTTGTATCAGCAGGCATTTTATATTTTTTATGTGTTGCTACTAATATTTTTATATTCTGCATGTTAATTATTATTACCCATTAAAACTGTAAAAAATCCCTTCAAAATAAGCAAGAAATCAGTCTTGAAAGATACATTATCAATATATAATAAATCTAGATTCATTCTATCACTAAAAGGCATGTCATTTTTATTTGGCGTAACTTGCCAATAACAAAGCAAACCAGGTTTCACAGACAATCTTTTAGACATTTTTAAAGTATTATCCATTTCTCTATGGGTAAGAATATAATGAGTAATCTCAAATTGTTGTAGTGGGCGAGGTCCCACTATAGCCATATCGCCTTTTATAATATTAAACAATTGAGGCAGTTCATCAATTGAAAGTTTGCGTATCACTTTACCGACTTTTGTAGTCATACTTTGAGAATGTTCTTTAAAATTTAGATGATCCGTTTTACCACTATTAATGTTTTCTTTTATTCTCTTATCAGCATCCCTATACATACTCCGAAACTTTATTACTTTAAATTTCTTGCCATTTAAACCAACCCTATCTTGTAAATAGAAAACATCTCCTGGATCTTCTATCCAAATAGCCAGAATTGTTATAGGAATAATCGGTATGATTATCAAGGTAATAAATAAGAAAAATGCCAAAAACCTGTCTAAAGTATTTTTAAAAATCAAATACATTTTTAATTAATTATTTCTTCCCATAATTTCCGTAATTGCCATAGGAACCATAGGCTCCGTAACCACCATAAACTCCATATTTTTCAACTTCCGTGTTAAATTTATTTAGAACTACACCTAAAAATGGAGTTCCTGTTTGTTCTAACTGTTCTTTGGCCTTTAAAACATCACGACGTTTTGTTTCTCCAGCTGCCGTTACCAAGATAGAAGCATCACATTTCTGTGTAATGATAGCAGCATCAATGACTACTCCAATTGGTGGCGTATCCACAATGACATAGTCAAAATACTTACGTAGGGTATCAATCATGGTATGGAAATTTTCACTCTGCAGGAGGGCTGTTGGATTAGGTGATACAGGCCCTGCCTGAATAACAAATAGGTTTTCAATATTGGTATCGCAGAGACCATTTGAAAGATCAGTAGTTCCTGCTAAGAAGTCAGTCAACCCAGTAATTTTTTCCCTTGACTTGAAAACACCAGACATAACTGAATTACGAATATCTGCATCCACCAATAAAGTTTTATAACCTGCACGCGCAAAGGTCCAAGCAATATTTATTGATGTTGTCGATTTCCCCTCACCAGGTTTAACAGATGAGATGGAAAGAACTTTCAGATTATCACCACTCAATTGAATATTTGTTCGCAAAGCATTGTAATGCTCTTCTGCTTTTTTCGCAAAGTCTAAACGTTTTTGTGCTATTGCTAATGTTGGCATATTTTCTCCCTTATTTTAACTTATTCAAATCTGGAACAATCCCTAGAAGTGCAATCTGCATTACTTCTTCCACATCTTCTGGTCGTTTAACACGATCATCCAACAACTCAAGTAACAAGACTGAAATTACCATCACTGCTCCTCCCGCTAGAAAAGCTAGCAGGGTATTACGACGAATATTAGGTGATGAAGGACTTAGGGCTGGCCTTGCCTCCTCCAATGTTGTCACATCAGACACACGAGTTACAGAAATGATTTTTTCAGCAGCCACTTCACGAAGAGCATTTGCGATACGGCTAGCTTCTTCTGGTTGTGCATTTTTTACAGTAATTGACACGATACGAGTATCAACGGGTACTGTTACCTGAATCTTCTTGCTTAATTCCCTAACTGTTTTCTCTAGTTTAAGATTTGAAATGACTTTCTCAAGTACATCTTGAGAGAGGATGATTTCCTTATAGTCTTTTACCAGATAGGTCCCAGCCTGCAAATCCTGGTTGGTCAACCCTGCTTTATCAGATTGATTTCGATTGACCACATAAATACGTGTCGTACTAGAATACTCTGGCTTCAGTACAAAACTACTTACGCAGAAAGCTAGAACAGCAGCTATAATCGCAGTCAAGATGATAGTAATTTTTTTCTTCCAAAGGATTTTAAATAATTGAATAACATCAATTGAGATTTCTTTATTTTCTTTCATGTCAACTCCTAAATAATTTGATCAGATACAATTAAACGAGGATTTTCAATAAATAATTCTCTCGCTCTTCTTTCACCATATTGTTTTGAGATAAGTTCATAGGCTTCTTTCATATAAGGGGGACGTTGATCCAAATTGTGCATATCACTCGCCACAAAATGTACCAAATCACGCTCTAGGAAATAGCGAGCTCGTTTCTTCATAAATTTGTATTTATCCCCAAATAACTTTGGTTTCAAAATACTAGAACTATTGATTTGTGTATAACAGCCCATATCAATCAATTCTTTGACCCGTTTTTCATTATTCTCTAATTCATGGTAGCGTTCAATATGAGCAATAACAGGGGTTATACCAAGCATGAGAACATTGCTCAAAGCAGTATGAATTTCTCTGTAAGGGGTAGCCATACTAAACTCAATAAGAGCATAGCGTGTCCCATTGAGGCTTGGGATCACTTGCTTCTCTAACTTTTCAAGCACATCATGGGTATAATAAATTTCTGCTCCATAGAGAATAGTCAAGTCTGAAGCTACTTCCTTGGCTAGCTCCTTAACCTCTTGAAAGTTTGCCTCTATTTTCTCCTCAGGAGTCTCAAACATCCCTTTTCGTCTATGCGATGTCGATACAATAGTCCTTACCCCTTGCCTATAGGCTTCTGTCAAAAGCGCCTTGCTTTCTTGCTTAGATTTTGGACCATCATCCACACCAAATACAATATGCGAATGAATATCAATCATTTTGCTTTATTTTCCTTCTATCACATCATTGATTGCAGCCTTAACTGACTCTAAACTGCTGTCACTTATTTCCATCATGTAGAGGTTGCTCTCAGGCATAGCATAGGATGGTAAATCCATACGCCCTGTTCCTTTAAGATCTTGCGAATTGATCTTATACGTTCCACCACTCTCAAGTTGGGCATTGACCAGTTTCATCATGGTTTCAAGTGGCATATTGGTTTGAATCGAATCTTGCAACCCTTTTATAATACCGTCATAATTTTTCAAAGCTTCTGTTGAGGTTAACTTTTGCAAAATAGCAACAATTACCTTTTGTTGGTTGCGACCACGATCCCGGTCTCCATCTGCCAAGGAATAACGCTCACGCACAAATCCCAAAGCTTGCTCCGAATCAAGATGAACATTCCCTACGGAATAGAACTTCCCATTTGTATGAGCAGTAAACTCTTGATCATTATAAACATCAACTCCACCAAGGAGATCAATCAATTTCAAGAAAGAGGTGAAATTCAAACGAGCATAATAGTTCAAGTCAATACCGTAAAGATTTTCCAATGTATGAATTGAAGCGTCTACCCCATAAATCCCCGCATGGGTCAACTTATCTTTTTGGTTGTTGCCACCATCTGCAATTGGAACATAAGAATCACGAGGTGTTGTTGTCAAGAGAATCTTTTTCGTTTCGCGATTCACTGTCATGATGATATTGACATCAGACCGAGAAACTGAACTGATTGGACCGTAGGTGTCAATTCCACTAATATAAACGTTGAAACTGTCACCTTTGACATCTTTTGGAGTTTCAACCGTCTTGGTTAATTCTTTGGTATAGATTTTCTTAATTTTTGAAGCATAGTCAGGATATTCCGATTCGATAATGTTTTCAAAGACACTGTTTAAGATAATCGCTTTCGTATCTCCAGCCAATAAACTCTTATAGGCTGCAAGATAGGAACGACTTTCTTCGACTGTTAATTCCTTATTTTGAGTCGCTTTCAGATCATTCATCAATTGTTGGATATTATCCTTATCCGTCCCAGTAGGCCCCATTACACTGGTTACCTGACTGATATTATCAATTGGACTATCTGCTAACACCGCAATACTCATCGAATAATTTGAGTAGTTTGATGTTGCATTCAAACGACTGGTAAAACCAATGAACTGCCCTACAGCAAAGAGAGAAGTTCCACTGATTAAAATACCAAGCAGTAATAAAATCAGCGTTAGATTCTTAGCTTTCTTGGACCAAATCAAAAAAAAGCACAAAATAGCTAAGACCACAATTAGGACGGCAACTACTATATTCAGATATCGGAAGTCTAGCATATTGTATTTGAAAATCAAAAACAATAAAAAGACTGCTAGTACGGCATAGATAGCTAGCAACCCCCAACTAATCAACATCTTTGTTTTACCCTGACGAGCCCGCTTCGAAAACCTACTCACGATATACCTCTATTATCAATTTTTATTTCATTTCATTATATCATAAAAAATACACTTGTGGGCTAAATCCACTTAGGTGAGGCGTTTTCATCTTATTTTTGAAACATTTTTCGAAACATTCTTTTGGATTTACAAACAATTACATCAATAAATTTATACTCAATGAAAATCAAAGAGCAAACGAGCCTCAGGTTGCTCAAAACACTGTTTTGAGGTTGTAGATAAGACTGACGAAGTCAGTCACATATATACGGCAAGGCGACGTTGACGCGGTTTGAAGAGATTTTCGAAGAGTATTATAGTAGATTGAAATAAGATATGAATAAATTGATTAGGAAAGTTAAATTAATTTCTAGAAACATTTTAGCAACTATAGTGTACTATTCCAGCTTCAATAAACTATAAAATGAAGAGTATTAAAATAAAAAACGCATACTATCAGGTATTGAAAAACCTTGATACTATGCATTTTATTTCGAGGGTATTTACTTCATTTTCTCCTGAAATTGAGTTTTTCCCAGCCTATCATTTATTTAACATGATTTTCTGCTTCTTTTTGAGCTTTTTCGATTGCTTTTTTGCTTTCTTGCTCCCATTTAGTCTTGGCTTCTTCATACTGTTTAGTCGTAACAGTATCTTTTTGCAATTTCATATACTTATAGTTATAACCGTCTCCCTTGATACCGACCAATGAGTATCCTCTTGTAAATGGTATCACTTTGGTCACAGAAGCAGTCCCTCCTCCTGACATTGCTGACATAATAAGAGAGTTATCAATCATCCAAGCCTGAGCTTCAGCATATTTCTCATAGCGTTTGCTTACATCTTTATTTTCACTATCCGCATCTTTGAGCATTTTAGTGTAAGTATCCAAACCTAGGCTAGCAATCTTCGCTTTATCTTCCTTGGCATCTAGACCAAAAATCTTGAGATAGAATCCATCCTCTGCATTGAAAGGATTGAGGTAAGTAGATGGATCCTGATAATCCGCTACCCAGCCATCAAAACTTAAATCATAATCTCTTGCATTGGGAGTAGGAGCTAAGAAGGCTACATTATTGTACTCATCTGTAGAGAGTTGCTGAACGTCAATAACAAGATTATCAGCACCTAAAACAGACTCAAGGGTCTGTTTCACAGAATTCATACCAGTCACAGCATTTTTATTTGTCTGATCAACAGCTATATCCAAGTGAATTGGGAAGGTCACACCTTGACTTGCCAAGTCTTTTTTAGCTTCTGCAAATTTTGCTTGGGCTTTTTCTTTGTTAAAATAGGCATCCTGCGCATCTGCTAGGTTCATACCTGCCCACTCTGTTCCATAGTTGACCAATTTAGAAGCGACTACTTCTCCAAAGGTCTTGTCTCCAACTTGGACAAATGTAGGAGGCACTAGGGTGTTCCGAAGGGTCTTGCTCGCCGCTTCTTCCCCATTTGACTGGGCAGAGTAGGCTGCACGGTCCAAGGCAAAGTTTACTGCTTGACGGAAGTTTTTGTTCAAGACAGCTGTCTCAGTTGACTTCTTCTGCTCATCTGTCATTTTAGATGTATGGTTGTAAGCCTTACGATTGACGTTGAAATTGAAGTACCAAGAAGTCTTGTCCTGCAAACTATAGACGATATTATCCTTATATTTCTCCTTGGTCTTGGTAAAGTTTGAACTATTTGGATAAACCCTAGCGATTGAATAGGCTCCACTTTCAAAGTTACGGATGGTCAATTCTTGGTCTGAGCCATCAAAATAAGCCAACTTGACATGTTCAATCGATACTTTGTCATGATCATAGTAATGCGGATTCTTCACATACTCAATAGATGATTTTGATGTGAAATCTTTTAACAAATAAGGTCCACTGTAAAGAATGCTATCTGGAGATAGGGTTCCAAAATCTTTCCCTTTTGAATTTAAAAACTCTTCGTTTACTGGGAAAAGAATACTGTTGGTTGTTTTTGAATTCCAGTAAGGCTCTGGGCGTGTCAAAGTATACTGAACAGTCTGGTCATCAATGACCTTCACCCCAACCTTAGAAAAGTCAGAATCCGCTCCTGTAATATAATCATTCAAGCCCTTGATCGAGTTTTGAATCAAGTCAATGGCCTGTGATTTATTATCCACTGCATACTTGATACCTGTCACAAAATCTTGTGCCTTGACTGGGGCGTACTCTTCACCGTCAGCTGTGAACCATTTGGCATCTTTTCTCAATTTGTAGGTATAAGTCAGACCATCGCTTGAAACAGACCAGTCTTCTGCCAAAGATGGAACTAGATTTCCATAATTGTCATTTTCAAGCAAACCATCAACTAGGTTGGTTATAATCGATGTATTATCAGCGTAATAGTCTAATAAATAGTTAAATGTAGTTGGATTTCCACTAAAGGTTGATGAGTAAGTTTTTGTATCTGAACCTGATTGACCGCAAGCAGCTAAAAGTAAAGCAGTCGCAAAAGTCAATCCTGTACCAAGGACACGCTTTTTTGTATTCATCTTCTTTCTCCTTTATGTTAGTTTTTATAACATAAGCTTATTTTACCAAATTAGTAGGGATTTGTAAAGTTTATTGAAGCTCTAGAATGGAAGTTTATAAACTCTAGGCATTAAAAAAACAAAGGATTTCTATCTTTCATACAGTCTTCCCTTGTTTTTATGCGATTTATTGATTAAAAATTATTTGTGAAAACAAGCCTAGACTCATTTTACGTGTTTTTCTAAATTCTTTTGATACTGAGCATTCGATTCTAGTTTTTCCTTTTGCCACTTTTTGAGGGCTGCCTCATACTCTTTAGTTGTAACAATATCGTTTTGAAGTTCCATTCCTTTAAAAATAAATGGATCCCCTTTGATACCAACTTGTGAATAAGCTTTAGTAAATGGTACAGCACGACTTACCATAGGAGAACCTCCTGAAGACGCCACTGGAATAAGGAGAGAACTATCTGTTACCCAAGCTTGAGCCTTAGCATATTTCTCATAACGTTTGTCAAGATTAGTGGTCTCAGAGGCAGCTTCATCCAAGAGCTTCTTGTATTCATCCAAGCCAACTTTCGCCATCACTTCAGGATCCTTGCCCTTTGTTATACCTAGATGTTTCAAGGCAGAACCCTTCTTAGCATCTAAAATATTGAGATAGGTTGCTGGATCTTGATAATCTGGTCCCCAACCTGTTCCGTTCAAATCATAGTCTTTTTGTGTTGGAACTTTAGCTTGAGAAGTGATACTTTCCTTCTCATTGTCTGTCATTTGAAGAACATCTACAATGACATTCTCCGTTCCAAGAGTTTCTTCAATTGATTGTTTTAGCGAATTGGTTTGTTGAACCGCAACTACATCTGTCTGTTCTACTGGCACATCCAAATGAATCGGGAAACTTACTCCCTTAGCTTGCAATTCTGACTTCGCTTTTTCAAATGCAGATTTAGCCTTTGTAGGATTGTAAATTGTATCCTTACCATCTGTGAGACTCACATCTTTCCACTGTTCTCCATATTTCAGTAGTTCATCCTGAGCCAACTGTCCGAAGGTCTTTCCTGCTACTTGAACATAATTATCTGGCACTAGACTATTACGAATAATCTTATCCGCACCTTCTTCACCGTTTAATTGGGCTGTATAGGCGTGGCGATTGAAGGCAAAATTAATTGCTTGACGGAAATTTTTATTCAGCATGGCTTCTTTTGTAGAAAGCTTTTGTCCTTCATCTGTCTTGGCTGTTTTATTATATGATTGACGATTTACGTTAAAAGTAAAGTAATAACTAGTTGCTTCCTGAGGGCTATAAATAATCTGATCTCCATATTTCTCTTTGGTAGAAGCAAAACTTGAACTATTTGGGAAAAGTCTCGCTGTATTATATGCTCCTGTAGCGAAACTACGGATAAGGGATTCTTGATCTGATCCGTCATAGAATGTTAATTTTACATTATCAATCTTGACATTTTCCTTATCCCAATAGTTAGGATTTTTTTCATATTCAATCACAGATTTAGAAATCAAAGATTTCAAAAAATATGGACCATTGTAAAGAATACTTGATGGGGTTGGCGCTCCGTAATCCTTGCCTGTTGCATTCAAAAATTCTTCATTTACAGGAAGCATGGTTGCTGTTGTTACTTTAGAGTTCCAAAAACTTTCTGGTTTATTAAGGGTATATTCTACCGTATAATCATCAAGAGCTTTAACACCTACAGTTGAAAAATCATTGGTCTCACCACTGACATAAGCCTCCAAACCTTTGATTGATTTTTCAATCAAAGAAAGACCATCTGACTTAGCATCTGCTGCATGTTTCAGACCTGTAACAAAATCCTGCGCCTTAACTTCTGCATACTCCTCTCCTTCAGAAGTATACCACTTCACCCCCTTACGAAGTTTGTAAGTGTAAGTCAAACCATCGGTTGAAACAGTCCAATCCTCTGCTAAAGACGGAACAAGATTCCCATATTTATCATTCTCTAAAAGACCATCAACAACATTACCAATCACGTCAGAGGTAGAACTTTTACTCGTAACGCTATAATCCAAAGAAGACGGATCCACTGCATAAACATAAGAAAAGCTCCTCGGGGCATCTGCTTTCTTATCACTTTTACCACAAGCTGCCAAAAGAAGGGCTGCACTCATCGTTAATCCTGCTCCTAAAATCCACTTTTTAGATTTCATAACCAAACTCCTTTAATAATATGTTATTTCCACCATTATACTCTATTTTATTATAAAAGCAAGAGCTTTTGACAGATTTTTTAGAAAATTCTAACAGATATTATTCAAAAACATTTCAGTTGTAGATAGAGCACTCAAATCACATCTTTGAGGTTGGATAAATAACTGACCGAGCTAAACCATATCTACAGTATCCCCAGATGACCTTGTTTGAGAAGTTTTTTGAAGAGTATATAAAAAAGAACCTCAGCCCCAAAAGCTGAAGATTCTCTAGCTTTAGTCAGTCATTTCCACACAGAAAGCATCCCATGGAGCTAATATTTGTTTTTCAAAGACTTCTTGAGCTAGGGTGTTTTCAATCAAGACCGATTTGACGTTTCCTTCTACGATCAAATCTTGCTCTTCATTGGACAAGTTAGCTACGACTAGGAATCGACGGTCACCATCTTTACGGATATAGGCAAAGACCTTGTCAGTTGTTTCCAAGAGTTCAAAGTCAGCTCGAATCAGCCAGCTATTCTCCTTACGGATTTGAACCAGTTTCTGATAGGTATAGAAAATAGAATCTGGATTTTCCAGCGCTTCTTGAACGTTGATTCTTTGATAGTTTGGATTCACTGCCAACCAAGGTTGACCTGTTGAGAAACCAGCGTTTTTGCTCTCGTCCCATTGCATAGGGGTACGGGCATTGTCACGTCCAATGACACGGATACTGTCCATGATTTCTTCCATCGGAACGCCTTTTTCAAGAGCCTCACGCGCATAGTTGAGGGATTCAATATCTTCTACTTGATCCAGCGTTTCAAAGGGATAGTTGGTCATCCCAATTTCCTCACCTTGGTAGATATAAGGTGTTCCTCTCATGAGATGAAGCAAAATTGCAAAGGCTTTGGCAGATTTTTCGCGGTATTCTTGGTCATTTCCCCAGATTGAGACGATACGAGGAAGGTCATGATTATTCCAGAAGAGAGAATTCCAGCCATCTTCAACTCCTAACTCTGTCTGCCATTTGTTGAAAATCTCTTTTAACTTAGCAATATCCAGCTCTTTTTGATAGTGCCATTTAGGCTGACCTTCCTGATACTGAAGACAGATATGCTCAAACTGGAAGACCATAGACAATTCTTGCCCCTTTGGATCCGAGTAGAGCTTAGCAATCTCTGGCGTTGCTCCCCATGTCTCTCCCACTGTCAAAAGATTCTTATCTCCAAAGGTCGCCTGATTCATTTCCTTGAGATAGGGATGGAGCATAGGACCATTATTGACTACCTTCTCGTCAGGAATTTTGCCAATCATATCAATAACATCCATACGGAAACCACCAATCCCTTTATCAATCCAGAAATTCATCATCTCATAAATTTTCTGGCGAAGTTTTTCATTTTCCCAGTTGAGATCGGGCTGTTTCTTACTGAAAAAGTGAAGATAGTATTGACCTGACTTTTCATCGTATTCCCAAGCAGACCCACTAAAGATAGAATCCAGATCATTGGGTTCATCCCGCCAGATGTAGTAGTCTCGCTCAGGGCTATCAGGATTTTCACAGGCCTCGACAAACCAGGCATGTTCATCTGAGGTATGATTGACAACCAAGTCCATGATGATACGAATATCACGTTTCTTAGCTTCCGCGATCAGTTGGTCCATGTCCTCCATAGTCCCGAAAATAGCCGCAATCGCTTGATAATCAGCAATATCATAGCCATTATCATCCATAGGACTATCATAAACGGGAGAAAGCCAAATCGCTGTAATTCCTAACTTAGCTAGATAATCTAACTTACTGGTAATACCTGGCAAATCGCCAATTCCATCTCCGTTGCTATCCATAAAGCTCTTGGGATAAACTTGATAGACTACGGCATTGTGCCACCATTTTTCTTGCATCTTCTTACCTCATTATTTTCATGATTTATAGTCTATGATAGCGCTTTTCGAAACTTTATGCAAGCGTTTGCCTAATCTTTTTGATTCCTTTTTTAACTCCATAGTTTCCTAACTGCCAATTTTTTATTATAATAGAGGTCAGAGGTAAAAAAATGAAAAAACAAGCTTTTAGTTCTGAACAATATTTGAATCTACAACGCGACCACATTTTGGAGCGCATTAACCAATTTGACGGCAAGCTCTACTTGGAGTTTGGTGGCAAAATGTTAGAAGATTTCCACGCTGCTCGAGTCCTTCCTGGTTATGAGCCTGACAATAAAATCAAGCTCTTGCAAGAGTTGAAAGAGCAAGTTGAGGTTGTGATCGCCATTAACGCCAGCAACATTGAGCATTCCAAAGCACGTGGTGACTTGGGCATTTCTTATGACCAAGAAGTTCTTCGTTTGATTGATAAATTCAATGAATTAGGAATTTTTGTTGGCTCAGTAGTCATCACACAGTACGCTGGTCAACCTGCTGCAGATGCCTTCCGCAATCAGCTTGAGAAAAATGGAATTGATTCTTATCTTCATTATCCAATCAAAGGATATCCGACGGATATGGACCACATTATTTCTCCTGAAGGTATGGGGAAAAACGACTACATCAAAACCAGTCGTAACTTGATTGTCGTAACCGCTCCTGGACCTGGTTCTGGAAAATTGGCAACTTGTATGTCCAATATGTACCACGACCAAATCAATGGTATCAAGTCTGGTTACGCTAAATTTGAAACCTTCCCCGTTTGGAATCTTCCCCTTCATCATCCAGTTAATTTGGCCTACGAGGCTGCCACAGCAGACCTTGACGATGTCAACATGATCGACCCTTTCCATCTCCAAACCTACGGAGAAACCACTGTCAACTACAACCGTGACATCGAGATTTTCCCTGTGCTTAAGCGCATGTTAGAGCGTATTCTTGGTAAATCTCCATACGCTTCTCCGACAGATATGGGTGTCAACATGGTTGGTTTCGCTATTACAGATAATGAGGCTGCTATCGAAGCCTCTAAACAAGAAATTATCCGTCGCTACTATCAGACTGTTCTTGATTTCAAAGCCGAAAAAGTGGGCGAATCTGCTGTCAAGAAAATTGAGTTACTCATGAACGACCTCGGCATCACACCTGCAGACCGTAAGGTTGCTGTTACTGCACGCCAAAAAGCTGAAGAAACTGGCGGACCAGCTCTAGCCCTTGAATTGCCAAGCGGAGAAATTGTCACAGGTAAGAACTCAGAACTCTTTGGTCCTACAGCCGCTGCTCTTATCAACGCCATCAAGAAATCGGCTGACATTGCTAAAGAAGTGAAACTAATCGAACCTGAAGTTGTTAAGCCAATCCAAGGTCTTAAAATCGATCATCTCGGTAGCCGCAATCCACGCCTTCATTCAAATGAAATCCTGATTGCACTTGCTATCACAGCTACAGAAAATCCTGACGCTGCCCGTGCCATGGAAGAACTTGGCAACCTCAAAGGAAGCGAGGCCCACTCAACCATCATCTTGACCGATGAAGACAAAAATGTCCTTCGTAAACTGGGTATCAACGTAACCTTTGACCCATACTACCAATACGACCGCTTGTATCGTAAATAAAGATTTCAACCTCTCCAGCCTCGGAGAGGTTTTCTCTCTGTCTCAGGAGCCGGCTTTATGTTATAATGAAAGAAGAAAACTGAAAGGATTTACCATGTCAAAAGAAGTTATTGTTGAAAGTTTTGAACTTGACCACACTATTGTTAAAGCACCTTATGTCCGCTTGATTGGGGAAGAAACAGGACCAAAGGGAGACATCATCTCCAATTACGATATTCGTTTAGTGCAACCAAACGAAGACTCTATCCCTACTGCTGGACTACACACCATTGAACACCTCTTGGCAAAGCTCATCCGTACCCGTATTGACGGCATGATTGACTGTTCACCATTTGGTTGCCGTACAGGCTTCCACATGATTATGTGGGGACGTCACACCAGTGCTGAAATCGCTGCTGTTATCAAGGATTCGCTCAAGGAAATCGCTGAGACTACTACTTGGGAAGATGTCCCTGGAACAACCATCGAATCTTGCGGAAACTACAAGGATCACAGCCTCTTTTCTGCTAAAGAATGGGCAAAACTCATCCTAGAACAAGGGATTTCAGATGATGCCTTTGAACGCCATGTCATCTAAACACAAAAAAAGAATCAGTTTTTTCAGCTGATTCCTTTTTTTATTCTCAAAATCTCTAGTTAAGCTTTCTCACGAATAATCAAACCACCATCTTCCATATCTGCTTCTAGATGTTTGGCATCTAGGTGATCCAAATGGAAGTCTGTCACCTTATCACGAATTTCTTGTTCAACCACGCGACGGAGTGGACGAACACCCATGACTTCATCGTAACCTTCTTCTGTGATATAGTCTTTAGCCGCTTGACTGACTACCAAATCAATGTCTTTCTTAGCCAAGGTTTGGTTGACTTCAGCCAACATCAAGTCTACAATCTTAGAAAGGTCTTCCTTATTCAAGTGTGAGAACTCAATGACTGCATTAAAGCGGTTGAGGAACTCTGGACGGAAGAATGGTTTCAAACGATCCATCAATTCTGGTTTATCCGCATCTTCTGTCAAGTTGGCTTCATAGCCAAATCCAGCATTTGAGGTCGCAATAATGACAGTGTTCTTGAAGTTCACTGTATTTCCTTGACCATCTGTCAAACGACCATCATCTAGAACTTGAAGGAGAAGGGTAATGACTTGAGGGTCAGACTTTTCAATTTCATCCAAGAGAATGATGGAGTATGGATTGCGACGCACACGTTCTGTTAAGGTATTGCTATTGTCATCATAACCCACATAACCAGCTGTTGTACCGATTAGCTTAGAAACGGCTGTGCGGTCACTGTATTCAGACATATCCAAACGGATGATCGCATCCTTGGTTCCAAACATATCTAGCGCCAATTGCTTAGCAAGTTCCGTCTTACCAACACCAGTTGGTCCTACAAAGAGGAAACTTCCAATCGGGCGATTGCCTTCATCAAAACCAGCACGATTACGACGGATGGCACGAGCTACAGCTTCAACTGCCTTATCTTGACCGATTACCTTATCTTGCAGACGATGAGCCATATCTTTCAAACGTTCGATGTCTGATGCTCCCATTTGTGACACTGGAATACCCGTCATTCGTTCTACAGATTCAGCCACATCGTTGACACTTGCAGTCACTTTCATATCTTCTGTATGATTTTCGATTTTCTTTTCCAATTCTGCAATGCGTGTTTTATAGTTTAGAGCTGCTTCAAAATCTTCCGCCTCAACTGCTTTTTCTTGCTTGTCTTTTTCTGCCTCTATTTCACGTTCAACAGCATGCACATCTGTTACAGGATGTTGGGCTGCCAAGTGAGCTGCCGTTACATCCACAAGGTCGATAGCCTTATCTGGCAAGCTACGTTGAGGAATATACTGAACAGAATAATCCACCGCTGCTTTCAAAACTTCGTCTGGCAAAATGACATTGTGGTGTTGCTGATAGAGATCACGAATTCCTTGAAGAATTTTATATGTATCCTCTGCTGAAGGAGCATTGACCTTGACTTCGTTGAAACGACGAGCAAGAGCTGCATTCTTCAAAATCGTGTTACGGTATTCATCTTGAGTCGTTGCCCCAATCACTGTCAATTCTCCACGAGAGAGAGCTGGCTTGAGAATATCCGCAAGTCCCTTAGATCCACTGTCTCCACCCGTACTACCAGCACCTAGAATTTGGTGAATTTCATCAAAGAAGAGGATAATATTTCCTGCTTCTTTGACCTCATTGACTAGATTTTGAACATTTTCTTCAAAGCTACCGCGGTATTGAGTACCAGCCTCAAGGCCTGAGATATCAATGGAAATAATTTCCTTATTCTTAATAGCAACTGGAACATCACCGTTCACAATGGCTTGTGCCAAGCCTTCGACAACGGCTGTCTTACCAACACCTGCATCTCCGACCAGAACAGGATTATTCTTGGTACGGCGTGAAAGAATTTCAGATGTTTCTTGAATTTCCTTGTTTCGTCCGATAACAGGATCCAACTTGCCCTCACGCGCTTCTGCTGTCAAGTTTCGACCCAGTTTAGCAAGGACACCATCTTGTTTCATACCTGACGTATGTTGTGGCATTTGTCCATCAGTTTCTGCATTTCCTGGTAATTGACCAGTCGCACGATAATGAGCAAATTCCTCAGGTGTGACTTCACGTCCATTAATCAAGTAACGGCGATTTTCAGAACTGTATCCTCGCATACCACCCATCAATTGGTTAAATAAATCATCCATGTTGTTAAAATTATTAAAGTTGTTGTTCATATTCTTTACCTCTTTTTATTTACTTAGTTATGATTACTGATATTGACTATCTTTGACCTTTGTTTTAAAAAATTTAGACTAGCTAAATCGCTACTCTACGTACTATTTCTGGTTTTTCTTTTTCAAGCAGGAGTAGACTATCTTTACTTATGAAGATTTCTAGATTAAACATAGACCCCACCTCTTTCTATTTTACTTTAAATAAGCGTTCTAGTAAGGCTTTCATTTACCTTACGTTCATAATATACTACATTAGTCAGAAAAGGTCAAGAGATTTGACTTTGACTGACCAATATTTTTTTACACTCTTCAAAACACGTCAGCTTCGTCTTATCTACAACCTCAAAACCGTGTTTTGAGCTGACTTCGTCAGTCTTATCCACAATCTCTAAGCTGTGATTTGAGCACCCTGCGGTTAGTTTCCTAGTTTGTTCTTTGATTTTCATTGTGTATTTAAACACAAAAACACCCTGAAACATCAGGGTGCTATTCTTACATCAAATATAAAATTGCTAGGGTCAGGAGACTTGCTAGAAGTCCCACTCCCCAAAAGAAGAAGTCAACCTTCCACTCGCTCCAAGGATTTCCTTTACCAGACAATCCTCCAAGTTCAAAATGGTGATGCACAGGCGTCATACGGAAAATACGTTTACCACCAGTCATTTTGAAATAGCCGACTTGCATCATAACCGAAGTTGTTTCAAAGACATAAATAATTCCGATAATCAAGAGAGTCCATTCTTGGTGGAGGGCCATAGAGATAGCTGCCAGCATTCCACCGAGAGCCAAACTTCCCACATCTCCCATAAAGACCTTAGCAGGCTTATGGTTAAAGACAAAGAAACCGAGCAAACCACCAATCATGGCAAGAATCACTAGAAGGATATCCATCTGACCTTGGACATAGGCAATAACTCCATAGGCAGACAAACTAATCACAACGGAAATACTAGCTAGACCGTCAATACCATCTGTCAAGTTTACTGCATTTGAAAAACCAACTAGCCAGAAAAGAGCGAAGACAATATAGAAAATCCCTAGATGTACTTGGTAACCAAAGACAGAAAGCATATCGCCACCGCGCTCATAGAAAAGGTAGAAAATGACACCACCTAGAAGCTGAAGAGCCAATTTCTGCTTGGGATTTAGCCCCTCATTGATTTTTCGGAAGACCTTGAGGAAGTCATCTAAAAATCCGATTAAACCATAAAGAACCAAGATAAATAAAATCATACCGACATTATTGCTGAGTTGATTACTAAATAGGGCGAAAAAGAAAGCAACCAAAACAGAAGCAATTAAGAAAACCAAACCTCCCATTGTGGGCGTGCCAGCTTTTGCCTGATGCTGTTTGACATCCTCATGCATCTGCTGGCCTGTAATTTGCGCCTTTCTATAAAATTGGATAAAGGCCGGAATTCCTACTAAAGTTAGTAAAAATGTCACAATTCCAGCACTGATGGAAATAAACATATTAGTCTCCTAAAGTTAATGTAATTTTTTTAATACCCTTGATAGCTGTGTTAGCACGAACATCCTGCTTCTGAACGACGGAACCTGACCCTTCAAATTCCAGCTCAATATCCAACCATTTAGCAAAGGTTTCAGCAGTCTCTTTTTTCCAGCCATACATGTCTGGAATTTCTTCTACCTTATCCGATAAAAGGAGAACTTGTTGGTTTGGTGCAAGATTGGTCCCTTCTTCTACAGAAGTCTCTTTAATCTTTGTTCCAGTACCTACAACGATTGGTTGCACAATATTTCGGCGTAAGGCTTCCGCCAACTCACCAGGTGAAATATCCTTGATGCTAGGCATTGCATAAGAAGATTCTGTCGTAACTTTATCTAAATTCTTGGCTGGAGATTGAAGATTGAGAGATTCTTTCATAGCTGAAGCCCGCTCCAAGATTGGGGTGGCAAATTCTCCCAACTGGATACCTGAATAATGTTCAGGTTGTTGAATCGTTACATACAAGATAAAATCAGGATTTTCAGCAGGGTTCATAGCCACAACCGAGAAAATGTAGTTGGTAGAACCAACCAAGTAGCCTCCATTTTTCTCATCAGCGATTTGAGCCGTACCAGACTTGAGGGCTACATTTTGACCTGGAACATTGACAGTTGCCTTTCCTGTACTATGATTATACATAGTTCCATATATAGGATCCGTTCCTACCAAGACCATGTGAGTCCGAGTTTGGCTAGCTGCATCTTTCGAAACGGGATTTCCTACGATTTCTTTTTGAGATTTACGAACGGTTTGATCATTTGGATCATACAAGGCCGTAATAAATTTAGGCTCTAGCATGACGCCATCATTAGCAATAGCTGTAAAGGCACGAAGCATTTGTGTTTGTGTTACAGAAATCCCCTGACCAAATGCACTCATGGCAATATTAACAATATTATCTGCAGGCAATTGACCTGAATACTCATCAGTCAGACCAAAACGCGTCGGCACCCCAAACTTAAAGCGGTTTAGATAATCCAACCAAGTAGCATCTCCCATTTTTTGTTCAAGTAGACTCATTCCAACATTACTGGAGTGAGCGAAACCTTGTAAGAAAGTCATCATCCCACCAGTCGTCAAACCATCATTAACATCCCAATCTCGAATCGTCGCATCCGCTATTTTTAATTCACTGCTATTGAAGTATTCTCCACCTGGGAAAGTATTGTTATCAATAGAAGAAGCTAACGTCATGACCTTCATGGTTGATCCTGGTTCATAGTTACTTTGATAAAGAATATCACGCCAAACAAAGTCTTTGGTGATTCCTTCTTTAGTATCTGCATTAAAGGTAGGTCGTTGCGTTGTTGCGAGAATTTCTCCTGTTTTAGCACTGACCAAGGTCGCCGTCATGTACTTACCTTTTACCTTTTCTAGAAAGGCATTCATCTGGGTTTCCATAAAAGATTGGAGCGGACTAGACAATGTTGTATAGACATCCTTACCATTCACAGTCTTCTGTGATATCTGTTCCGTACCTGGAACAATATTCCCTAAACGGTCTTTTTCATAGGTAATAATCCCATCTGTCCCTGCAAGAATAGTATTCAAGGAACTCTCTAAACCAGAAGTTCCTAACAAACTCTTGCTACCATCCTCATTTTCATGAAGTTGGGCTAAACCAATAAAACTAGAAGCGAATTGTCCATTTGGGTAACTTCTATTAGGGCTAGTTGTAAAGTCAATTCCTTCAACACTAGCGTCTTTTAGATCTTTTTTAATAGCCATCATATTGGCATAGGTAATTCCATTCCCTTTTGCACCAAAAGAAACTTGGGTCAGATTTGGTTGAGCCAATTGCTCTTTTACATAAGCTTCATCCATATCCAAATATTTATGGAAAACTTCTGCTACCTTATTAAACTGAGAATCCTCTACATAAAGAATTTTCCCCGTTGCCGACTTGTATTTTTTATCAATGACAGCATATACGTTATAGGAGGTTGCATCTTCAGCGATGGGGACTCCATTACGGTCATAGATGGTCCCACGCTTAGCAGGAACTGTGCGAGTTGTTTGGTGAACTTTCTTAGCCTCTTTTACTAGATCCGTTCCAAATTTACTACCACTTCCGATAATAACAGCAAAATTGACCAAAAAGACAGCGAAAAGTACGACAGCTAACAAGCTGATGTACTTCCCCACTATTTTACGGTTTTCTACTGGAGATTTACGGTTTCTAATCGCAAATCGGGTTATTTTTTCTGTCCACTTCATATCTTACTCCGCTGATCGAATATTCTCATTATTCAATTTTAAGTCTTTAGAATTTGCGATTTCTTTCAAGCGTTCTGAACGAATCAATTCATTCACTTCCTGCTTAGCATCATCGAGCTCTGTCTTCTTTTCCTCTATCTGTGCATTGATTTTTGTCAAATCACTTTGCACTTGCAAGAGTCGTGTCTGCATAAAGATAATACTCACTGCTAAGACGAGAGCCGTAAACGCAATGGAAAGATAAAAAGCCTTCTCCACACGGGAGAATTTTTTTATACGATTCTGCAAGAATTGACTGGTTGTTTCTTTCTTATCTACCATTTTTTCCTCTTACTTGTGAATTTTTCTGGCCACGCGCAACTTAGCTGAGTGCGAGCGGTTATTGGCTTCTAATTCTTCTGCGCTTGGCAAGATTGGCTTACGGGATACCAATTCCATCTTGGGTTTGAGATCATCTGGGATGAAGGGCAAACCTTTGGGAACTTCCACTGTTGAAGCCTCCTTGAACAATTGCTTGGTCAAGCGGTCTTCCAAGGAATGAAAGGTAATCACTGAAATTCTACCATCCAGAGCCAACATGTCCATAGCTTGCTGGATGGACTCATCTGCCGCTCCCAGTTCATCGTTAACTTCAATTCGAATAGCCTGGAAAATCTGCTTGGCAGGATGACCCTTCTTCTTGAGCTCCTTAGCAGGCTTGGCCGACTTGATAATCTCTGATAACTCAGTCGTTGTCTCAATCGGCTTGACTTCCCGAGCTTGTTCAATCTTACGGGCAATCTGTTTAGAGAATTTATCCTCACCATACTTGAAGAAAATACGAACCAAGTCATGATAGTCATAGTGGTTCACCACTTCATAGGCTGTCAGACTAGCATCCTGATTCATGCGCATGTCCAGTGGCGCATCCTTTTTATAAGAAAAACCACGCTCACGCTGGTCCAATTGAGGACTAGACACTCCCAAGTCATAACAAATTCCATCAATTTCCTGAACACCAGCTTCGCGCAAACGTGCCTGTAAATGACGGAAGTTATCCTTTATAAAAGTCACCATTCCCTTTTCAATGTAAGGAGCCAAGCGTTTTTGCGCGTTGTCAATGGCATTCTGGTCCTGGTCAAAGGCATAGAGATGGCCTTTTTCACTTAATTTACTTAATAAATACTCGCTATGGCCTGCTCCACCCAAAGTCGCGTCAACGTAGATACCGTCGGGCTTTACGTCAAGCATATCAATCGTTTCGTGGAGTAAGACCGTTACATGATGAAATTCTTTTGTCATATCTTATCTATTTTACCACAAATCCGACTAGCTTGCACTAGTCAGACAAATAGGTCAAAAAAAGTAAGATTTCTTTAAGAAATATGTCAAATATGCTTGACATCCACTCCATAGAAGAATATAATATAGTCAAATATATACGACACAAATCAGAAAGGAGTCCAGATGAATCGTGTGAAAGAATTTCGCAAGGAACTGGGCATTTCCCAGCTCGAACTCGCCAAGGATATCGGTGTCTCGAGACAAACCATCAATATGATTGAAAACGACAAGTACAATCCAACCCTGGAACTCTGTCTCAATCTCGCCCGCAGCCTCCAAACTGACCTCAACAGTCTCTTTTGGGAGGATGATTTTTAAAAAAGGAGCAAACTCATGAAAAAAGAAACCTTTACTGAAAAACTCATCAAACGCACATACGGTATTTCTGATCCACTTGACGAATACAAACGACGCGAGGCTGATCGTATCGGCAATCAAGTCTTTATCTTCCTCTTTTATCTGATGATTTTCGGAAATCTTATTCCACTCCTTCTGGCCTATAAATATCCTCAAGAAGTGGCTCTAATCTATCCTCCTCTGATTTTAGTGATTGCCCTCATCGCTGCTGGATATCTCACCTATCAAATGCAAAAAACAGGGATTACAACTATTGAACCAGATATGCTGAGCGAGAAAGTAAGTAAGCAACTACACTACCCAGGTTTTAAAGCAGGTTTGTTCTTTGGTCTATGGATGTTTTTTATAACTCCTCTTCTCGGTATACTCATAGGTGAAGGTCAGGACTATTTTCATTCTCTTCTCACTATAAGAAATGGTGTATCAAGCATTCTCGGTTCTATCTTCTTCGGAGCGAGCATACAGTTCCTCATCTCCCGTCGCATTGCAAAAACTAAGAAAAATCAAGATGAGGATTAGGAGGTAGCTTATGAAATCACTACTAACTTTACTTACCTATCATCTTTTGTTCAGTTCTCTGCTCATCTTCATCATCGTTTCAGGGAACTTGCCAATCAGCGAGATATTCCTCGGGCTAGTCTTTATTCCAGCACTTAACAAAGGACTGACTTATCTAAAGATTGACTCCCCAAAAACACGCATACTCAACTTAGCACTATGCTTTATGATTCTATCTTTACCACAACTGATGGTCATCTCAAGCGATTGGAAATATTATTTACTGCTCACTATCGCTATCCTTTCTTCTATCACTTATCTTTATTATCTCTATCAACTCGTTAAAGAAGTCAATCAAAAACCGCTCATTTAGGAGGTTACTAGCATGAAAAAAGAAGACTTCACCACTCGCCTACTTCGAAATCTCTTTCACATCCAAGGCCCTTTTGATGAATGCCGACAAGAGATTATCTACAAGGCTTGTGCCCGTTCCATGATCCAAATCTTTTACTCTTCCTTCATTCTCTTCCTATTCTATATTTTGTTCGGAAGCTTTATAGAAATTGTTCGAAATGTTATGCCCTACATCTATTTTGGACTCATTTTGTTCATGAGTATAAAAGCTCAAAAAGCCGTCCAAGAGCTTCATCTTGAAAAGGATGACAAATCAGAAATCATTCTCAAAACCTACAGCAAAGCCCAAATCAAATTCCGAAGCTGGATTGTGTTTATCGGTATTCAGATTGGCTTCTTTACCTTACTCATCTTTCATAAGGTCTTCGTTCAGCAGATGTCCCTTTCAGATTTTGGAAAGTTGCTCATGCAATTCGATAAAAGTGTTCCTTTCCTGATGTATAGCCTGATTATCGGTAGCATTTTTGGAACCCTGACCTACGGATTTCTATCCCTACAGGAGGAGAAAACTCCTAAAAATACCAAACAGAGGGAGAAAAGCAAGTAATGACTTCACTATACGATTTTTCAGTCTTGAACCAAGACAAGCAAGAAACTCCACTAGAGACCTATCGTGGTAAGATTCTTTTGATTGTCAACACTGCTACTGGATGTGGTTTAACGCCCCAGTACCAAGGACTTCAAGAACTCTATGATCGCTATCAAGAACAAGGTTTTGAGATTTTAGACTTCCCTTGCAATCAGTTTATGGGACAAGCACCAGGCAACGCAGAGGAAATCAACACCTTCTGTAGCCTACATTATCAAACCACCTTCCCACGTTTTGCCAAGATCAAGGTCAACGGTAAGGAGGCAGATCCCCTCTATGTTTGGTTGAAAGACCAGAAATCTGGCCCGCTGGGAAAACGAGTCGAATGGAATTTCGCTAAGTTTCTCATCAGTCGTGATGGGCAGGTCTTTGAGCGCTTCTCTTCAAAAACAGACCCCAAACAAATTGAAGAGGCGATACGAAAATTACTCTGATTTTTTGAATACATCCTTTCATTTAGTTTAATTTTTGAAAGGATGTATTTTTTCTTTAAAAAGCAAATGAATTTCTTTAAGTTAGATTGATTTTCTTACATTTCTCTATTGCATTTCTTGGAATAATTTAGTATATTTGTTATATTAAGGATTTTGGGTCATTTTAAAGATTAAGATGGCAATTTAAATTTTTTTACCTTAAGATGAAAGCGCTTAAATAGGAGGAAGGTTATACTCAAACTATTGAACAAATCAACTATCATTAAAGAAAATCGTTTCCAAGTCATACTTGGGCTCAGACAGTAGCTGACTGTCTTTATTCAAACTAGGAGTACATTATGAATCGATACCTTTTTGAAAAAGGGCAAACTTTTAGCATCAGAAAATTAACCGTTGGTGTTGCTTCGGTTATGGTTGGACTCGCTTTTTTTGCATCTGGAACAGCACTAGCGGACGAAGCAAAAATTGAAGCTACAAGTTCTCAACCAAACGTAGAAAAATTGGCCGAGGCTGAAAAAACTAAACCAGAAATCAAAAATGAAAGTCCTGTAATCTCTACACCTCAAAAGTCAGAGCAAGCAGAGAAAACTGTTAAACCAGCAGAAGAAAAATCTGTAGCAGATACTAAGACTACTGACTTACTTCCTGAAGAAATCCACGATCAAGCTTATCCTGACACGCCCGTGAAAAACATAGATACTTCAGCAATCGTAGACAAGAAGGATAGCCCTAAAGTTTATACAGAAAGCATTCTAAAAAACAAGGAAGATATTCCAAAAGAAGCTGAAAATGGTAATCGTGCAATCATCAACGGTGGTCTAGATTTGAAGCACGTCCCTTATGAAGGACAACCTGCTACTGCTGCTAGTATGATTTACACTATTTACAATGGTGGTTCCCAACGCTATATCGTGCCTGGTTCTGGTATTTTTGTGGCACCAAATGTCATCTTGACTGTCGCTCACAACTTTTTAGAATCAAACCGTGATACAAAAGAAGGACATATTCGAGGTGGAGATTCTGCTAAGTTTTACTATAACCTCGGTTCTAATTCTGCTGTTCGTAATTCTCAACCTGTAACGGGTAATACTACTCTTTTTAAAGAAGAAGATATTCATTTTTGGAACAAGAAAGAATTTGGAAAAGGATATCAAAATGACTTGGCTGCTGTTGTAGCACCTGTTCCTCTTCAAATCGCTAGTCCAAATAAAGCTGCTACCTTTGTTCCCTTGGCAGAAAATAAAACCTATCAACCAGGAGATCCTGTTAGCACGATTGGATATCCGAACGATTCAAGCTCACCAGAGCTCAAAAAACCAATTGTCGCTGGTCAACTTTACAAGGTAGATGGTGTTGTGAAGTCTGTTGATAAGTATGATGATAAAGGCTCAAAAGGCATCACCTATCATATGACTTCTATTTCAGGCCTTTCAGGTGCTGGCATTATCAACGGCGATGGTAAAGTAGTCGGTGTTCACCAACACGGCACAATTGAAAACGGCATCCCTGACAAAGACCGTTTCGGCGGCGGAATCGTTCTCTCCCCTGAGCAAGTCAAATGGGTAAAAGATATTATCGCTAAATATGGTGTCAAAGGTTGGTACCAAGGTGATAATGGGAAACGATATTACTTTACTCCTGAAGGAGAAATGTTCAGAAATAAAACTGCTGTTATTGGTGAAAATCAATATTCTTTCGATGAAAACGGTGTTGCAACACTCATTAAAGGAATCGATTACGGACGTGTAGTGGTTCAACACGTAGACGAAACTGGCAATCCAATCAAAACTGATGATACTTTTGTTGAAAAGACCGAAGTTGGAACAGCTTTTGATTATGACTTCAAAAAAGAAATCGCTAAGACCGACTTCTATACAAAAAATCAAGAGAAATACCAGATTGTCTCTATTGATGGCGTCGAAATCAACAAGCAACTCAAAGATGAGTGGACTTACAAGGTCGTCAGCAAAACAGCTCCAGGAACACGGGTCATCAAGGTGGTTTATAAAGTGAATAAAGGTTCATTTGCCATTCATTATCGTTTGAAAGGTTCAGGGCAAGAATTAGCAGATGTGGCTACTGATAATAACGATGGAAAAGAATACGAGGTTTCTTTTGTAAACACTTTTGAAGCAAAAGAAATCGCAGGCTACCGCGCAATCACTCCACGCTTAGAAGCCAGCATCCAGCACAAGGGTGTGAATGATATCGTCTTTGAATACGAAAAAATCTCTGATAGCTCTAATCCGACTTCAAATGTTTTACCTGTTGCTCATCCAGAAGATAAGGAAACAGAAATCGGAAATCACGGTCCGCTTCCAAGCAAGGCTCAACTTGATTATCACAAAGAAGAATTAGCCGCCTTCATCCACTATGGTATGAATACTTATACCAATTCTGAGTGGGGGCACGGAAATGAAGATCCTAAAAACTTCAATCCAACTAACTTAGATACAGACCAATGGATTCGTACTCTAAAGGAAACTGGCTTTAAACGCACTATTATGGTTGTCAAACACCACGACGGTTTCGTTATTTACCCATCTAAATATACAAATCATACCGTAGCTGCAAGCCCATGGAAAGATGGAAAAGGGGACCTTCTAGAAGAAATCTCTAAATCTGCTACTAAATACGATATGAACATGGGTGTTTACCTATCACCATGGGATGTTAATAGCCCTAAATATAAGGTAGCTACTCAAAAAGAATACAACGAATACTACCTCAATCAACTAAAAGAAATCCTTGGCAATCCAAAATACGGTAATAAGGGTAAATTTATCGAAATCTGGATGGATGGAGCACGCGGTAGCGGTGCCCAAAAAGTAACCTATACTTTTGATGAGTGGTTCAAATACATCAAGGAAGCTGAGGGAGATATCGCTATCTTCTCTGCCGAACCAACAAGTGTCCGTTGGATTGGAAATGAGCGTGGTATCGCCGGTGACCCTGTATGGCATAAGGTCAAGAAAGCAAATATCACCGAAAATGTTAAGAACGAATACCTTAACCACGGTGATCCTGACGGAGATATGTACTCTGTAGGAGAAGCAGATGTTTCCATCCGCTCTGGCTGGTTCTACCACGATAACCAGCAGCCAAAATCTCTCAAAGAATTGATGGATATCTACTTCAAGTCTGTTGGTCGTGGAACGCCACTTCTTCTCAACATTCCACCAAACAAAGAAGGTAAATTCGCAGATGCGGATGTAGAGCGCTTGAAAGAGTTCAAGGCAACTCTAGATCAAATGTATGCGACTGACTTTGCCAAAGGAGCAACTGTAACAGCAAGTTCGACTCGTCAGAACCATCTCTACAAAGAAAGCCACCTTACAGACGGTAAAGATGATACTAGCTGGGCACTTTCAAATGATGCTACAACTGGTAGTTTCACAGTTGATTTAGGACAAAAGAGACGCTTTGACGTTGTAGAACTCAAGGAAGATATTGCCAAAGGGCAACGTATTTCTGGATTCAAAATTGAAGTAGAGACCAACGGACGCTGGGTTCCATATGGTGAAGGTTCAACCGTAGGCTATCGTCGTTTGATCCAGGGCCAACCTGTAGAAGCACAAAAAATCCGAGTTACGATTACTGGCTCACAAGCTACACCAATCCTAACTAACTTCTCAGTCTATAAAACCCCAAGCACTATCGAAAAGAATGATGGATATCCTCTTGGACTAGAATACCACTCAAATACAACGGCTGACAAGGAAGGTACAACTTGGTACAATGAATCAGAAGGTATTCGCGGCACTTCTATGTGGACCAACAAGAAAGATGCCAAAGTCACCTACCGTTTCACAGGAACCAAGGCTTACATCGTATCAACAGTAGATCCAAGCCATGGTGAAATGTCTGTATTCGTGGATAGTCAAAAAGTCGCAGATGTACAAACCAAGAACAGTAGCCGTAAACGTAGCCAAAAAGTTTACGAAACTGGTGATTTAGCACCTGGAGAACACACTATTACGCTCGTTAACAAGACAGGTGAACCAATCGCTACAGAAGGAATCTACACTCTAAACAATAACAGCAAGGGTATGTTTGAGCTTGAAGCAACATCTTACGATGTTGAAAAAGGAAAACCTGCTACTGTTACCATTAAACGTGTTGGTGGAAGCAAAGGAACTGCTACCGTTCGCTTCATTACGGAACCTGGAACAGGTGTTCACGGTAAGGTTTACCAAGATACAACTCAAGATGTGACCTTTGCAGATGGTGAAACAGAGAAAAGTGTTACCATTCAAACTATCGACTTCACCGAACAAGCTGACTCAATCTTTGACTTCAAAGCAAAACTCACTTCTGCGTCTGATGGTGCTCTACTCGGTTTTGCTACCGACGCAACTATTCGAGTAATGAAAGCTGATTTATTGAAGACAAATCAGACAAATTACGACGACCAAGCTAGCCAATTAGATTACAGTCCTGGATGGAGACACGAAACCAACTCTTCTGGCAAATACCAAAACACTGAATCATGGGTATCATTTGGACATCTGACAGAGGATCAGAAGAAAAAGACAACTGTGACTGCTTATTTCTATGGTACAGGCTTAGAAATCAAAGGATTTGTTGACCCAGGTCATGGTGTCTACAAAGTATTCCTTGATGGTAAAGAAGTCACCTATCAAGATGGAATGGGCAATGCATCCACTATTGATGGTAAGAAATACTTTAGCGGTCATGATACCCAACGCCAAGGTGACCAGACTCTAGTCAGCCTAAAAGGACTTGATGAAAACTTGCACGTAGTAACTCTCCAACTAGACCCTGAAAAGAATGATTTGACCAAAAAAATCGGTATGCAAGTGGATCAATTCATTACACAAGGCGAAGGAAGCGAACTATACAGCAAAGCAGAAATCCTTCAATCTATCTCCAAATGGAAAGAAGACTTGTCTAACTTTGATCCTGCTGGATTGAAAGATACTGCAACTGCACGCCAAGCATTTAAGTCTAATCTTGATAAACTCACTGCCCAATTAAGTTCTGATACTGTAAATGTACAAGATGTGATGGCAACAGTCACTGCTTTGCAAGATATTCTTAGCAAAGATGAAAATTACCAAAAACCTGGAGACGAAACAGACCCAGAACAACCAGTTGAACCTGAACAGCCTGAAATCAATTACGATAAGGCTATGGCTAGCTTGACCGAAGCTATCGAGAAAAAAGTGACTGAACTCGGTACTAACAACGAGGCTAAGAAGAAATTAGTCGAAATTACTGATAAAGCAATCGCAGCTATCCAAAATGCTAAGACTCAAGAAGACGTCAACAAAGCCCTCAATAAGGGTCTTGAACAAATCAAGCAATTGCAACCTAGTCAACCAGAACAACCAGTTGAACCGAAACAGCCTGAAATCAATTATGATAAGGCTATGGCTAGCTTGACTGAAGCTATTGAGAAAAAAGTGACTGAACTTGGTACTAACAACAATGCTAAGAAGAAATTAGTTGAAATTACTGATAAAGCAATCGCAGCTATCCAAAATGCTAAGACTCAAGAAGACGTCAACAAAGCCCTCAATAACGCTCTTGAACAAATCAAGCAATTGCAACCTAGCCAACCAGAACAACCGGTTGGATCGAAACAACCTGAAAAACCAATTACTTCTTCAAGTCCTGAAGAAGGGGTTAAAGAGCTTGTCTTCCAACTCCCAAGTTTGGATATTGTTAAGAAGGCAGTACCATTCAAGACTATCCGTCGCGAAAATCCACAATTAGACAAAGGAAAAGAACAAGTTCTAGCAGAAGGGAAAGATGGTGCTATAATCGAGTATATCGAAGTAGATGGCAGCAATCGTAAGGTAGTTCAAACTGAATCAACTCCAGCTCTAGACCGAGTGATTGAAGTTGGAACTAAACAAAGTTCTGTGGGAACAGAGACACCACCAATTGTAGCTATCCCTGAGTATGTTCTACCAAAAGAACTTGAAAAACCAATTACTTCTTCAAATCCTGAAGAAGGGGTTAAAGAGCTTGTCTTCCAACTTCCAAGTTTGGATATTGTTAAGAAGGCGGTACCATTCAAGACTATCCGTCGCGAAAATCCAAACTTAGATAAAGGAAAAGAACAAGTTCTATCAGAAGGTAAAGACGGTTTGCTAGTTGAGTACGTCGAAGTAGACGGTAGCAATCGTAAGGTAGTCCAAACCAAATCAACTCCAGCTCTAGACCGAGTGATTGAAGTTGGAACTAAACAAAGTTCTGTAGGAACAGAGGCGCCACCAGTCGTTACTCTTCCTGAGTACCTTCTACCAAAAGAACCTGAAAAACCAGCTCCTGCAGTTGTAACAGAAGATTCACCAAGAGCACCTGTTGCTACTACAGTTAAACAAGAAAAGGAAAAACAACTCCCAGAAACTGGGGAGCAAGAAGCAAACACCTTCTTATTCTTAGCTGCTATTACTTCAGTTTTGTCTCTACTCATCTTCCAAAAGAATTTCAAAGACTAATTAAAATCTTTACTTAATTCTTTTCAATGATTCTAGTTCCCCCAAAGAGAAGACCAGCTGGTCTTCTCTTTTTCTATACATAGATCAAAAAACATCCATAAATTTATATGGATGTCTTAGTATATATAAAACAGAATGATTATTGAACTTTTTATTTTCGGAGCTTATGTAATTGAGGAATACGAACTACTGTATCACAAAGATGATGTACAGTTTCTTCGTGCCTGGACAATTTCTTTTTCTATCCTGAAGATATTTAAATAGTTCGAGATATTATTCTTAACAAATTGAAAATAAGTAAATAAATTAAATACTATTTCTAAATATTTGAAAATAATTGCTATTTGTATTATACTATCTTTGAGGTAACTATTATGAACTATATTAAAAGACCACATTATTTAGACTTTTTAAGAAGACATCGTGACCGACAGATCATCAAAGTTGTGAGTGGAGTGAGACGAGCTGGTAAATCTGTTCTCTTTCAACTCTATAAAGAGGAGTTACTAGCAACTGGGGTAGACGAGGATCAGATTATATCCATCAATTTTGAAGATCTGAGTTATTATGAACTGCGACATTTTCAAACATTATTCGCTTATATAAAAGAGCGGTTAGTTGAGGAGAAAACATACTATATCTTTTTAGATGAAATTCAACATGTTGAGAAATTTGAACTGGTAGCAGATAGTCTATTTATCCTACCAAATATTGACCTCTATTTGACTGGATCTAACGCCTACTTTATGAGTAGCCAATTAGCAACAAACTTGACTGGTCGGTATGTTGAGATAGAGGTTCTTCCTTTGTCATTTGAAGAATACCTATCAGGTCAATCTCTCTCAGAGAATCTGAATACAACAGAAATTTTTAACAATTATCTCTTTAGTGCTTTCCCTTACTTATTGCAAACATCATCTTACGCTGAAAAAATTGACTATCTCAGAGGAATATATAACTCAATACTGTTAAATGATATTGTCACTAGATTGGGAAATCCAAATCCTACGATTATTGAGCGCATTGTCCGAACCCTTCTCAGTAGTACAGGTAGCTTAATATCAACAAATAAAATTCGCAATACCCTAGTCAGCCAAAATGTTTCAATATCCCATAATACTTTGGAAAATTATTTGACGACTTTGACAGACAGTTTACTTTTTTATTCCGTTCCACGTTTTGATGTAAAAGGCAGAGCATTATTGCAACGCTTAGAAAAATATTATCCCGTTGATTTAGGTTTACGACATCTCCTATTACCAGACCACAAAGAAGATATTGGGCATATCTTGGAAAATATTGTCTATTTGGAATTGAGACGTAGATATTCACAGGTATATGTTGGTAATTTAGATAAATATGAGGTTGATTTTGTTGTTGTAACTGATCTTGGCCACTACGCTTATTATCAAGTCAGTGAAACAACACTTGCTCCAGAAACACTAGACAGAGAACTTAGACCACTAGAAGCCATTAAAGATCAATTCCCCAAGTATCTATTAACAATGGATACGATTCAGCCAACAGCCAATTACAATGGAATTGAGAAGAAAAATATCATAGATTGGTTACTAGAAAAGTAGATAATCATAAATCATACAGCTAACTAGATTTGTAACAGTCTGTTATCAATGATTCTACCCAAATCCTAACAAAATATATGGAAAAAACATCAAAATGCTGAACTATCAAAGTTTGGAATTATCCAATCCGATGAACAATATGTCTTTACTTATATCGATATGAAGGGTAATGTTAATAGCCCTCTACACTCTGACTATCTTAATAATAAAATGAAATCTGTCAAACGTCGTCATCCAGAACTTAAACATGCTACACCTCATAAATTACGACATACAGGAGCGACACTTGCTAAAAAGGCATGAATGAGCTTAGAAGCCATTTCTGAAGCATTAACTCATAGCGATACAATTACAACTAAAACTTATGTTAATGCTTCAAACATAGTTCCATTATCTGCTGGACAAGTTGCCTACCAACATCTTAAAAACAAGTAGGGTAATTTTAGGGCAAATTTTTTTAGAAAGTATAGAAAAAAGCACCCATAAGGTAAACTTTTGAGTGCTTTGAAACGTTGATATAGTCGTATTGATTAACGTTTACTAAATTGTGATGCTTTACGAGCTTTCTTAAGACCTGGTTGGAAAAACTATGATTTGAATAACCTTCAGTAAATGCTTAAAATCAATGTTTTCCAACTTTTTCAGAAAACAGAATTTCATCTAATTTGAATAAATTTCAGTTGAATGGTGTGAATTTCACCCCAAAAAATCAAAAAAATGAGCTAGAATGTACCGAAAAGTTCACACCACTATTTAGATGATTTTTTATTTTGCCTGTTTTTACCTATGGTCTTACCCACGACAAAAATTATAGAGCCAAAAAACCCTAGTCACACATTTGAACTAGGTTTTTACGTTGCTTTGATTAACAAGATTACCAAATCTTTCAGAATTACATTTTCTATTTTATAGAAAAATATTAATAATAAATTATGTAAATTCAATCTAATTTCGATAAGTTTGCTCCCATTTTTTCATTTCTTCAACGATACTTCTTAGAGCAGTACCTTTTTTTGTCATTTTATATTCAACCTGTGGAGGCGATGTCGGTAAAACTTTTCTTGATAAAATACCTTCTTGCTCGAAATCATGTAACCGTTGAGCTAATATTCTAGGATTAATACCTTCTACACTACGCAAAAGACTACCATAATGTATATTACCATTAATAATTTCAGATAAAATCTCAAGAGTAAATTTACCCTTTAGTAAATTCAAGACCCTTCTTGCTGGACAAATTGATTTTTTCAAAGGTTGCATCTTGCAAGTCTCCATTCATTTCCTCCTTTTTTGATAGTTACTATACTTTTTTTCCCTTCTTGTTTCAGAAATAATTACATGATAAGCTAATTATATCACTTGAAAGGGGAAATTACTATGGATATTATAACTAAGTTTGACCGTATTGACGATATTCTCGGTTGCGCTGATGGATGATACTTTGATACTGGATATACTCAAGTAAAATATTTTCAGAAAGTTAAATATATTGCTTTTGATTGATAAATGAAAATTGGTTTGATGAAATAACGGAGGAAGATTGATGAAAAAAACAAATACAAAAGCGCCAGCTTATCTACTTTTTATTCTTTCACTAGGATACATTATGGCGGTCCTAGATACAACCGGAGTGGTTCTTGCTGTTCCCCATATTGAAACAGCTATGAGCGTCTCATTAGAGCAATCCATTTGGATTATTAACGCCTATACACTAGCTTTAGGGTCTTTACTCCTACTTTCAGGAAATCTAACAACAAAATATGGTGCTAAACGAATTTTATTAATTGGAATGACAATTTTTACACTATCCTCGTTTGGGTGCTCTTTTTCACCAAATATTGAAACATTAATTATACTTAGATTCATTCAAGGTTTCGGTGCTTCTTTGTTTATGCCAAGTTCATTAGCACTTTTATTCATTTCATACCCCGATTCTACTAAAAGAGCACGTATGTTAGGAATCTGGACAGCAATTATTTCTGTTGCAACCGGTACTGGTTCTTTTATTGGTGGACTAATAATTAACTACTTCGGATGGAGGGGTATTTTCTTGGTCAATATTCCATTTGGAATTTTGACAGTAATTTCAATATTACTTCTCGTGAAAAATAATATTGCCAATCTAAAGACCAGAATTGACATCTTTAGTAATATATTTCTGGTTACAACTATCGGAAGTCTAGTTATTTACCTTGTTGAAGGGAATCAATATGGTTATAGTAACTCAAATCTTTTATTGTTTCTTCTCCTATTTATATTATTTGCTATTGGTTTAGTAGTCCACGATAAAAAAAGTAAAGCACCTATTGTTCCCCACCAACTATTAAAAAATGCTAAGTTTATTGTCTCTAATCTATTAGGTTTAGTAGTTAACATTTCACTATATGGCATTGTTTTGGTGCTAGGACTCTATTTTCAAACTTATTTAAACCTTTCCTCAATGGTTTCTGGACTCCTCATTCTACCAGGAATGATTGTCTTAATTATTGGTAATTTATTTTACGCACGTGCTGTAAAACGATTTTCCGTGGGAAGCCTCGCTACTGTCTCAATTATTTTTGCCATTGTAGGAGCAGCAGGAATTTTTGGAATTGGAGTTCTTTTTCATGAAATTCAACTATACATCCTAATTCCTTTATTTTCTTTAATGAGTCTAGGTATCGGAGTGTTAACTCCAGCAACTACAACCATTCTTATGGAAGCTGCTGGTCAAGAATTATCTGGAATTGCTGGTGCAACTCTAAACGCTAACAAACAGATTGGTGGACTTTTTGGTACAACAATTATGGGGATTGTAACTACTAATTTATCCCATGATTGGAATATAGTCATCGTTATCGCATTTTTGGTTAACGTGATAATGTATATTGCTACTTGGTTAATTGCTAGTCGTTACCTTTATGGAAAAGAATAAAACTAAACAGAACGCAATCAATTTAAAAGTTGATTGCGTTTTATATTATTTCTCAGCACAATTACTCCAATCATCATAATTTGCTTAATAAATAACTCAAAAAAAGACAACTTCAAGGTAATTTCTTTATAAATCTATCTTTTCAAATCGAATAACATCAAGTTCTTTGTCTGATTGGTCTTTATATAACACAATCAGATTGTCAATTTTCTTCTGAATATCTTTTTCATATTTAAGGTTAATAAGCTCTATCTTCTCCTCGTCAGACATAGTATTGTTGCTTCCCAATTTCAATGTTTGATTGAGTTTCTCTTTCATATAAGTTTTTTGTTCTACCTCTCGCTGGAATTTTGAGTAATCAAAAAGACTCTGTAACAGCAATTCTTCTACCATACGAGCATACTGAAAATCATTTGCCAAACGTTCCAAATGCTCTTCCCACTTTAAATCCTCTTTCTTTTCTCCAAACTCACTATAAGGAAAGAGTTCATCCACATCTATTTTTATAGCTTTCGCAATATCTTCTAGGCGTTCTCAACTGGGTTCGGTAGTGCCTTTCTCATTGTTAATAATTGTTTGTTTAGTTACACCTAGAATTTTTCCCAATTCTTTTTGTGTCATTCTTGCTTTTAACAAACTGACTTAGTAATAAGATGAAATCAGTCAAACGCTGTCATTAGGAACTTACTCACACCATACCTCACAAATTAAGACACACCGGAGCAACTTTGGCAAGGCAGGCTGGAACATCCTTAAACGCTATTTCAGAAGCACTTACTCATAGCAACATCCAAATAACGAAGACTTATGTAAATACTACTGAAACAGTAAATCAAATAGCAGGAGAAATAGCTTTTAGAAGTCTCAAAAAGTAATAGGGTGAACTTGGGGTGAATTTTCGTTTTTTGAACAAAAAAAGACATCCAAGAGAAAATACTTGAATGTCTGTAAACGTTGATATAATCGTGTTGATTAACGTTTTGAGAATTGTGATGCTTTACGAGCTTTCTTAAGACCTGGTTTTTTCTACATCATGATATTTATTGTAAATTATTACTAAAATCAAGTAATTTTAAGAGATAAATCCTCAATTTTTACATATATAATCCTTTTAAAAATCGAGAGGTTATCAAAGGGTTATCACTTTTTTAGTTTTCGGAGCTTATGTAGTTGAGAAATACGAAATACCGTATCATAAAGATGATGTACAGTTTAGCAACAAATATACAGTTTCTTCGTGCCTGGACAATTTCTTTTTCTATCCTGAAGATATTTAAACAGTTCTATATATTATTTCTTGTGAGTAATTTTCATCAAAAAATTTCGGGTATTCGGATTTTATGGTGGAAAAGGGCTTATAAATCACCCTTCTCCAAATT